>CALMBE010000298.1 GCA_937860165.1 uncultured Planctomycetaceae bacterium | reverse complement strand
AATGTTTCCAAGCTTGTATCAAAGCATATCCATCAACGGATTTCCCGTTTCCCGGTTTTTTCCTTAATTTATTGTCTATTCGTAATCTGAGCAGATCCAAGAAATAGTAATATTTTTTCCTGTTTCCATTACTATACTGCTCTCTTTCTAATCACAAAGCATGACATGCACGATTTTAAGCCGGGTCAACGTTGGATCTGCGATGCTGATTTACAACTGGGTCTAGGTACAGTTCGGATTGTTGAACATAGAGCGATCAGTATCGCTTTTGGGACGGTGAATGAAACTCGCTCATACGCCAAGGTTCCGCACGCGCTGGCCAATCGCTTCGCCCAGGGCTTCGCGGACACTTTCAATGGTGATGCGGTCGAAGACCTGTTGGAAGAAACCGGTAACAATCATTCGCACGGCTTCTTGGCGGGTGTAACCTCGGGTCATGGCGTAGAATAATTGGGTTTCATCTACGCGACCGCTGGTGCTGCCGTGGGTGCAGCGGACATCGTCGGCTTCGATTTCGAGACCAGGAATCGAATCCGCACGGGCAGTAGTCGAGAGCATGAGATTGTCGTTGCGTTGGTAGGCATTGGTCCGCTGAGCGGCTTTGTCGACTTTGATCATCCCCCGCCAAACGGTCCGCGATTTATCTTGCAGGGCCGATTTGTAAAGCAAATCGCTCCGGCAGAAAGGGGCTTTGTGGTGTTGGTGGGTGTTGTAGGAGAGGTGCTGCTTGCCCTGGGTAAACATGGCACCGTTGACTTGCGCCTCGGCATCTTCACCGGTCAGGGCAACGTGTTGATTTACCTTGGCCAGTCGGGCGCCAAGGGCACCGATAGTCCATTGCAGGTTGGCGTTGGCTGAAACATGCCCCATTTGGTGGGCAAAGTGCCAGACGCCGTTTCCCCAGTTTTGCAGGTTCACATAACGCAGCCGCGCCTCGCGTTCGACGATGAGCTCAATCGACCCACAGTGGAGGCCGTCGGCTTCGTGATCGGTGCTTGCCGTTTCGCTGAGTAGCGTGGCCTCAGCACCTGGTTCGAGAATCACCAGTGTTTTGCCCAGATCGACGCCGCCCGAGGAAAGAATTGAGAGCGCATGAAATGGGTCGGAAACCTGCACCCCCTTCGGCACGAACAGGAGTGTGCCACCGCTCCAACAGGCCGCGTTCAGGGCGGAAAATTTATCGTGGTTGGGATTCACCAATTGCCGTTCGATGTACGGTCGCAAGAGGTCGCCATACTCGGAGATGAGCAAGTCGAGGCTACCGAATAACACCCCTTGCTTGGCCCAAGACGCAGCAAGTTCGCTCTCCTGGCTGCGGCTATCGAACGCTCCGCTACGGCCCGCCAACTGCACACCTGCGGCGAGCAAGCCGGTTGGCTTGGGTCCGGAGACCTCGCTGTCAGCGAAGGGGGTGAAGCGGTCGAACTTGAACAGCCGAATATCTGTCCGCATCCACTCTTCGTCGCGGGTATTGGGCATCCCCAAGCGTTGAAAGCTGTTCCACGCGGCAACTCGACGGTCGGTGAGCCACGAGGGTTCATCACGACTAGCGAGAAAGGCGTCGAAAACTTCTTGGTTAAAGCCGGTGGCCGGTTGCGAACTGACAATCATTCAGGGTTCTCTTAGAAAAAATCGCTGTCTAGCGAAAAATTATTGGAACAAATCATCCACGGGAAATAACCACCCAGGAACGGCGGGTTCCGCTTCGGCGGTTTCGCCGCGTCGATAAATCGTGGGCTGATCGGGAGCCGATGCGCGATAAACTCGCACAGTGTCTTCGCCTAGTAAGTCGACATCCCAAACCACTTTCGTGCCCGCCGCGAAATAATCGGCACGCTTAGCCGCCATCTTGCGTTCTTCAGCAGAGCCGTAGTCGCCTTCGCTACGCACTTCTACGGCGAAGTCAGGAGCTTGCGGCAGAAATTTCATTCCTGCCCGGGGGCCTTTGTAGTAAGCACCATCAGGACAAAAGGAATTTCGACCTGGTAGCTCCACAAGAAAACCCACGTTATCGCCGTAAGCACAACCTCCATGCTGTTTCGCATACAGCCTCAGGCTCACCACGATCTCCAACGCCGCGAACCCTGGCATTCCCCCTGTTGGACTCATATGCACAATCTCTCCACCGACAAGTTCTGCTTTGCCTTCGACTTTGTAAAGATCTTCGATCGTCGCTTCGATACCAACAGCCATAATTCCACCTCTAATTTCGTTATCCCACGCTGCCTTCCATTTGCAGCTCGATCAACCGATTCATTTCCACGGCGTATTCCATGGGGAGTTCCTTGATCAGCGGCTCAATGAATCCGCTGACGATCATCGAACTCGCCTCGGCTTCGGATAGGCCGCGGCTCATTAGATAAAAAAGCTGCTCTTCGCCGATCCGCGAGACGCTGGCTTCGTGTTCGACTTGCACGTCTTGTTCTTCGACTTCGATGTACGGATAGGTATCGCTGCGGCTGGCGGCGTCGAGAATGAGTGCGTCGCAGACAACGTTGCTCTTGCTCCCTACGGCACCGTCTTCCACTTTGCACAGGCCGCGATAACTACTGCGACCACCATTCTTGCTGATGCTCTTAGAAATAATGCGGCTCTTGGTGTGCGGGGCACAGTGAACCACTTTGGCACCGGCATCTTGGTGTTGGCCTTTTGAAGAAAACGCAATCGACAGAATTTCACCCCGGGCACCTGGTTCCATCATGTACACGGCCGGGTACTTCATGGTGAGTCGGCTGCCGAGATTGCCGTCGATCCATTCCATGAGAGAATCTTGATAAGCGACCGCCCGCTTGGTCACGAGGTTGTAGATGTTGTTGGCCCAGTTTTGGATCGTGGTATAGCGGCAGCGGCCATTCTTCTTGACGATCACTTCGACCACTGCCGAGTGCAAGCTTTCGGTGGTATACATGGGAGCGGTGCAACCTTCGACGTAGTGGACCGAGGCCCCTTCGTCGACGATGATGAGGGTCCGCTCGAATTGACCCATCTGTTCCGCGTTGATGCGGAAATAGGCTTGCAGGGGAAACTCGATTTTCACACCGGGAGGCACGTAGATAAACGATCCCCCTGACCACACGGCCGAGTTCAACGCGGCGAATTTGTTGTCGGAAGGTGGGATAATCTTGCCAAAATACTCCCGGAGCAACTTGGGGTGTTCCCGCACGGCAGTATCCGTGTCGGTAAAGATCACACCCTTGTTTCCCAGATCTTCTTGGAGCGAACCGTAAACGACTTCGCTCTCAAATTGTGCTTTCACACCGGCGAGATACTTTTTTTCGGCTTCGGGGATTCCCAGCTTATCGAAGGTGTCTTTGATTTCTTGGGGAACGTCGTCCCAGGATTTGCCCTGTTCGTTCGTCGGCTTCAGATAGTAGAAGATGTCTTGGAAATTGATGCCGATATCACCGCCCCATTTGGGCATGGGTTTCGATTCAAAAATCTTGAGTGATTCGAGCCGAAAGTCGCGCATCCAGCTCGGCTCTTGCTTCATCTCGGAGATCTGCCCGACGATATCGGCGCTCAAGCCACGCTTGGCTTTGAACACATCGTGAGAGGGAGTGATAAAATCGTATTTATTGATCTCACCCAGATTGGTTTCATGAAGTACGTCGGTTGCCATAGTGGGTAGCCCTCTCTCTTGCGAGGTGGGTTAGTGTTTCAGTGCATTTCAAAACTTTAAGGACCCCTCCCCTAGCCCCTCCCCCGAGTACCGGGGAGGGGGATTGGAGACCCTGGCCCCTTACCCGAGTACATCAGGGGGGATTGGAGACGGAATCTAAATCGCAACGGCTTCGGTGGTGGCCATGGCCCGTTCGTCGGCGGCAGCTTCGGGGTATCTGGCCCGAATGCGGTCGTAACCATCCGTAAACAATTCATGAGCGAGTTCCACTCCGCCGGTTTCGACGATTTTGCCGCCGAGCATCACATGCGTGTAGTCGGGCGTGTTTTGATCGAGCAATTTATCATGGTGCGTAATAATCAAAGTCCCCATCGCGGCACTATCGGCGGTTTCTTTGCCGATCTGGGCGATACTTTGGCTCGCTAGTTTGACGGCATCGACATCCAGTCCGCTATCGGTCTCGTCGAGAATGGCGAACTTCGGACGCAACATGGCCATCTGCAAAATCTCGGCCCGCTTCATTTCGCCCCCGGAGAAACCGTCGTTCACGTACCGCCGAGCGAATTCGACGTCCATCTTCAGTTGTTCCATTTTCTCGGTCAGTTCCTTGCGAAACTGCCGCATCGGGATCAATTCTTCCCCTTCCTTGCGTGCTGGATTGCGGACGTTGGTCGTCGCGTGACGCAAGAAGTCGGCCATCTTGACGCCAGGAATCGCCATCGGTCGCTGAAAAGCCATAAAAATTCCAGCCCGTGCCCGTGCGGTGGCATCCCATTCGAGGATATTCTCGCCGTTGAGCTCGATCACCCCTTCGGTCACTTCGTAATTGGGGTGACCCATGATGACATTGCCCAGGGTGCTTTTGCCGGAACCGTTGGGGCCCATCAGTGCGTGCGTTTCTCCCCGGTTGATGGTGAGATTTACGCCCCGCAAGATGGGTTTGCCTTCCACGGCGACATGCAGATTCTTGATCTTCAGCGTTTCGGTCATGAAATTGTTGGTGGTTAGTAGTCAGTTGTCCGTAGTCAGTGGTCAGTTTCGATTGCCGTGAATAGACGCATCGGGCTTATCCGGTAATTTTTTGGTGGTCTCGGAGGGGCTCCAATTCCAAAGGAGCCGCCACGTATCCGCTGTGGTGTGGCACGGGGAGCTCGTCTTCCATTTTACTTCCCAACAGGCCTGGTCCAGCCGAACCCGCCAATTTGGCAATGCGATGTCCCTTGATTTTGTCCTGAATCCGCATCAACCCTTCGAGCAGCGCTTCGGGCCGCGGGGGACAGCCGGGGACATACACGTCGACCGGTACCACCAAATCGACACCCTTAACCACATGGTATCCGTACTTGAAGTAAGGCCCACCACCCACGGTGCAGGCCCCCATGGCGATCACAAACTTGGGGTCGGGCATCAGGTTGTAAAGTCGCCGAACTCGACTCGCCATTTTGTAGGTCACCGTACCGGCGACGATCATCAGGTCGGCCTGCCGGGGTGTCGCCCGAAAAGCGCCGGCTCCAAACCGGTCGAGGTCGAACCGGCTCGCCCCCGCCGCCATCATCTCGATGGCACAGCACGCGAGTCCGAAAGTCATCGGCCAGATACTCGATTGGCGAGCCCAATTGATGGCTTGTTCTACGGTGGTGGTGATGACGTTTTCTTCAAAACGTCCTTCGATCCAAGGTTGACTCATAACAGAATTCCCATTCCATGTCGCTCGAATTCTTGGGGCCGCTCCGCTGGCGTTTGTCGGCAGGGAGCAGTCGTCCCGGATCCGTTTCCGAGACCGCTAGAATCTAGTAAACCTAACACGCTTGCAATTGAATGGCTAGAGTCGCGTAGCGAAGGGTTTCGCCGACGATTTCAGCCACTATTCTAAACCGCCTGGGCTCCTGCCGCGCTCATTTCAAAGGTGCAATGCGTCGATCCATCCAACCGACACGAGGTCAATCGCAACCCATCTCCTAAAATCTCGGCGAACAACATTTTTTCCATCGAACAGACCGTCCGATCTTGCTCGACTAGGCCAGGATAGGGACACGCTAGTGCCGTTAAAATGGGTAGCTGTGCCCCGTCAGGCGTGACCACATCGAACGGGATTTCGCGTTCGCGCATTAAGCTCGCCAGGGACTGCATTCGCTCCTGGAGCGAGTCTCCCCGAAGCTGCTCGCGGTAAATCTCGGCCAATCGATCCACGATCCGACGAAGCAATCCGTAGCGCACATCGAGATCCTTTACGGCTCGAATTTCGCTCCACAAGACTCCTGCCAAGTCTTCAAAGTTATTTCCACTCGTGCGAATCCCAGCCGGAGTGAGTGAGTAGCGATGGGTTGGTCGTCCCCGCCCCGCAGGTTCCGAAACACGTTGTAATAATCCCTGTTCCATCAGTCGCGTCAGCCGCTGGCGAATTGCCGTGGCCGTCACACCCGCAAATTCGACCATCTGAGAGATGGTTACGGAGCCCTCTCGGCGGACATATTCCACGAGGTCGCGATCCACCAAATGGGAATCGTCAGTTACAAGACCATTTGTAGTGTTTGATTCTGTCATAAGTGGTTACCAGCCAGAATGTTGTCTCAATATCACACTAGTAATCCTACCCGATCAGTGAATTAAGACAATGGACGGTTTGACAAATATGAATCGTTTTTTTTCTTTTCGATAAACCCTTGATAGATAAGGTTTTATGCGATTGCAAGACAAAAATCTGCGGAGTGAAGCACTCTTAACCGTCAAGATTGCTAATCCGAGCAGGAATTCTCTGGTTTGCCGTGGTAGTCCGAAGGCAGGGCCGTTCAATTTTTCATTTTGGGGTGCCATGCCCACGCTGGTACTCCGGCGTGGGCATGGGAATCGTCGAGAAAACATGGCCACAGCGGAGTACCAGCGTGGCCATGGCACCCTCATTTTTCAGTTTGACAAAGCACTAGGCTACGGTGAGCATGGCCTTCGGCCAAACTTCACAGCGGCGGCGACTGAAACAGCAACTCTCATGCGGCCATGGTGAGTTGCGCAAGAATAGCTTTCCGCTTGATTTCGACCGGGGCACAGTGTCTGATAGCGACGCTGGGCCAAGCGGCCTAGCTGTATCCCGACTCACATTTCTCGGAGAAATTGCAGGATGAGCAACGGTAGTGGTAAGGGTAAAGAACAGTGGGGCTCGCAGCTCGGAGTCATCATGGCTGTTGCTGGATCGGCGGTCGGGCTGGGCAATTTCCTTCGCTTTCCGGGACAGGCAGCGCAAAATGGTGGTGGGGCGTTCATGCTCCCTTACTTTGCCGCCTTGATTTTTCTCGGGATTCCCATGTGCTGGGCCGAGTGGACGATGGGTCGTTACGGCGGTATCAAGGGCTTCAATTCGGCCCCAGGAATTTTTTTGGCAATTTGGCCCCACAAGTTGGCTCGCTACTTCGGAGCATTGGCCCTGTTGATTCCGTTGGTGATCTACATGTACTACGTGCTAATCGAAGCGTGGTGCCTGGGATACGCCTACGACTATCTCGTGGGCAATTTTGACAAGATCGAACCGACCGTCGCAGCATATTCCAACCACTTTAACGAATTCGTGGGAAACAATGCCAATGGTTTTCTGTACGAAGGGGGTAACAACAGTCTGATCACAATGCTGCTGATTGTATTTATCCTCAACTTTACCTTGATCTATCGGGGCATCAGCCGAGGGATCGAAAAATTCTGCAACGTGGCGATGCCGATCATGGCGCTCTGTGCGATTTGCGTGTTGATTCGCGTGCTGACGCTGGGAACGCCCGACCCTGCAAAGCCTGAGAACAATCTGATCAATGGACTTGGCTCGATGTGGAATCCTAACACCGAGTATCTGTGGAAACCCGATACCTGGCTCGCCGCGGCGGGGCAAATTTTTTTCAGTATCTCGGCGGGGTTCGGCATCATCATCAACTATGCCAGCTATCTCAAGAAAAAAGATGACGTCGCTCTCAGCAGCCTTACGGCGTGTGGAGTGAACGAGTTTTTTGAGGTCTGCTTGGGGGGACTCATCACTCTACCGGCGGCCTTCATTTTTCTGGGCACGAGCGCGACCTTGATGGGGACGTTTGGCCTGGGTTTCAACGCGCTGCCCAACGTGTTCGCGATGATGCCGGCGGGTCGGTTATTCGGCTTCATTTGGTTCTTCATGCTCTTTCTCGCGGCGATTACCAGCAGCCTGTCGATGTTGCAACCGGTGATTGCCTTTTTCGAGGAAGGCTTGGGGCTCCGCAGACATGCCTCGGTCACTTTCTTGGGACTCGTGGCTGCTTTGGGAACTGGTTTTGTGCTTTATTTCTCCAAGGGAATGGTCGCCCTCGATACGTTTGACTTTTGGGTAGGCACGTTCTTGATTTACGTGTTGGCGATGTTTCAGACCGTGCTTTACGGTTGGATATTTGGCATCGAACGGGGCGAGGAGGAATTACACGCGGGGGCACATATTCGTGTTCCACGTGTGCTGCAATATGTGCTCAAGTATGTATCACCGATCTACTTATTTGCGATCTTTGGCGCGTTTTGTTACCAATCGCTGGGGGGTCGCGTTAAGAGTATCCTGGATGATTCCGTAACTTCGGCGGCGACGTTGTTCATCCTGGTGGTTTTTGCGTTCCTGTTATTGTTGACTCACATCGCGGGCCGCCGTTGGGAACGCGAAGGCCGCCTACCCTCCCGCTAATCAACTCCCCTAATTATTGGAATCGCGCCATGACGACTGCTGGTTGGGCCATCATGATTGTTTCCGTCGGATCGGTACTGGTACTGGCGGCCTTTTGCCTCGTGCGAGTCCTGACACTGCCCCCGGCGGAAGTCAGCGAACACTTCAAGGCACCCTTGGACATCGACACCGGGGACACCCGCAACGCGGATTGACCATGACCCTTTCTGAATTGATCCCCATCTTGCAGGTGGCCATCGGACCTGTGATCTTGATCTCCGGCGTCGGACTCTTGTTGCTCAACATGACCAATCGACTCGGGCGGACAATCGACCGCACGCGGCAGTTGATCTCGATTATGGACGAATGCGACGCAGACGAGCGACGACGCAACAAGGCCCAGCTCGAAATCTTATGGCACCGGGCGCATTTATTGCGTTCGGCAATTCGTCTCGCCGCGACGAGTGCGCTCTTGGGAGCACTGTTGGTGATTGTGCTTTTTCTAGGGGTGCTGATGACCCTGCAACTCGTGTGGCTCGTGAGTTTACTCTTTGTGTGTTGCCTGCTGTCGGTGATCGGCTCGCTGGTCTATTTTCTCCGCGACATCAACTTCACGCTCCGCGCGTTGGCGTTGGAACTCGGCATCGAGAATAATGGGCCGATGCAGGTTTAGGGGTCTGTGGAACCGCGGACTCGTCGCAGGGGGAGGAGAAAGGCATTGCAGTGCGGATACCTCAAGGGCCGATCAGCTTTCGATTTTCCTTACTTGTCATTCCCGCGGGGGCGGGAATCCAATGCGGAGATGAGAGCGTGAAATACTGGATCCCCGCCCCTGCCTCCGCGAGGGGCAAGCTCTGCGCGGGGATGACGAGCGTGCCTGGGATCCCTCATGGTAGTCTTGCCGACGGTTGGGCTTTGTGGATACTTTTGAAATGAGTGACGCACGCAAACAACGCTTATCTGAATTCGTTGCCTGGGTCGGCGACCACGTCACCGGCGACGAAAAGGGTCAGGCCCCGACCGATCCAAATTCGTGATCCTCTCGAGCTTCGACGAATTCCAGGTTTATAATTTCAACACCCGGATGGATACCCCCGTCGACATAGTGCTGGTCGCGGACCTCCCCGAGCGCTATGGCAGTAATGTCAACTATTATCGGCCTCCATGTCAGTTATCTTTGCGACTGGAAGTGGTCCACCAACCTCGAGTAATGTACTGTTAGGCAATTTCGATTCGATTTGATCGAGAATCATCTGCAACTCGACTCTTGATTCCGCCTGCAATCCCAAACACATCGAAATTCCTGCCGCATCTGTGCTTACACGCTCCGAAAGTT
>CALMBE010000297.1 GCA_937860165.1 uncultured Planctomycetaceae bacterium | reverse complement strand
CCGAATTGAACTTCCTAAACAACAAGTTTCGTCTCCTGGTTTCGCGCGAGTGGCTGCCGATTCTAAGGGGGAACTTTGGTACTTGGTGAGTGGCGTCGGTTGGCAACAAGTCCATTTGTACGACAAAAACTGGCAACTCGCCATGTCTTTTCCCGATGTGCCTCACTCGGGCATTGGCGATGCACAGCTCATTGCTACCACTGACAAGGGACCCCTGCAAGTTCTTGTTGGCTACTGGGGTGGGTATGGGCTCCAGGCCGGATCGCTCGACGGACGTCGGCTGTGGGTCAACCACCAGTTGGATCACATTCGGCAAATCTCACGCGGAGTGGGCTCACCGACTCACCCCGACACGCTCTGGTGTACAAGCACCCGCGGGAATTTGTTTTCGTTGACAGGGAGCGGCGCTTCCCTCGAAGAACGGGCGGTAGTTGGTAAGACAATCAGGTTTCTGCAACTTTCCGATGAAAAAGTTGCAGCGAAAAGTCCAGATACTGAACTTGTCGCCTGCGGTTTCTCGGAGGACGGGCCAGGTCAGTTTTCCGCAGTCGGTTTCAGTAGGTTGGGCAAGGTTCTTTGGAGCTACGACTTGCCACCAGGAGAATATCCTACGCAATTTGCCCCAATCTATCAGTTCGTTGATCAAGCGAATGGGATTGCCTGGTTGGTCGTTGGTCCCGATAGTTCGCTGCACTTCCTTAGTTCGAAAGGAGAACTTGTCGACCGATTTGACTACGGAGAACCTATTTCGGGGCTTGCCGTGTCGACGTCCAAGAGCGGGAACCGACTCTATGTTTCTGCGGGTCTAAGAACAACCGCCTGGAATCTGGGTGGCCAACCCACACCTTGAATTTTGGGCCGTAAACTTTTAATGTCTTGGTTGTAAGAGAAATCTAGCTCGACCCCCAGTTCGTCAAAGAAAAATATTCCCAATACTACTGCAGTACAAACAATAAGGCATGGTTATGACAGTAACAGCTGAGCAAATGACTCGATGGTGCGACACTTTGGTTCGAGGACGGGCTGCCGCTCCCAAATTTGAACTGGTTGACTATTTGTCAGCTGTTCCACGACTTGGAACACTTGCCGACCTACCCTCTGGAACTCCTGTTGCGGTGCGTGGCGATGTCGATGCCAAACCGGGTTCCAAAATCGGTGAAGGGGATATCCGGCTGCGGTCGATGGTCGAAACACTCAAATTCGGCATCACTCGTGGCTGGAAACAAGTTGTCTTTGGTCACATCGGTCGCAAGCCAGAGGGTTCTCTTGGCAAGGTGGCGGCGCGACTGGCAGAGATTCTCGGGCAAGACGTCCCTGTGGTGGGCGATTGGATCGACGAATCCACAAATACGGTGGCCGACTCAGTCCGCGACCGGATCGCCGCCTCAGCTCCCGGCTCGGTGCTAATGCTGGAAAATACGCGCCGCTATGCGATCGAATGCGCCCTCTGGAAAGCTAAGCCCCATGATTTGCCGGGCCTAACCGACCAATTGACTAAATTTGCCAATAGTTTTTCGGAAAAAATTGCCCGCGTTTATGTCCACGAGGCTTTTTCCGCAGGGAGTCTCGATACGTCGAGCGTAGTCCTATCAGCTGCCATGGACCGAGTTGCCATGGGGACCTATGAAGCTGCTGAGTTTGATGGTCCACTGCGGCGCTGCTTGGCAACGCAATTGGTGGTCTTCAGCGGACTAAAAATCGATAAGCTCGACGATCTCGAAGCTATGATCGGACGAGGTACCATCAAGGCAGTTTTCGCCGCCGGATCATTGGCGATGGCCCTCAAAAAGGCGATTGGCGAGATTGAAGGCAAGCCCTGCTGTCTCGGAGTGGCCGAGGATCCAGCTCACGCGGATAAACCCTACTATATTCCGGCGGAACGAGTGGCTCAAGCCAAAGAGATGGTTGTGGCAGGCCGAGCAAAAGGGATTGAGTTTGTCGTGCCGGTCGATTCGGTAATCGAAGATGGATCGGTGGTCGACGTGCTCAGCCCTGGACATCAACAGTTCGACATCGGTCCCAAGACTTCTCAGTTGTTTGAAATGAAAGTTGGAGAGTTTCTCTCAGCACATCCAAAGGGTGGTGTCGCCTTCCACAATGGAGTGTTTGGCATGTTTGAAGACCCTCGATTTGCCGCCGGAACCAAAAAATTCATCCCACAACTGAAACGCATGAACGACGCCGGAATCGAAGTCTATATCGGCGGGGGCGAGGGAGGAACGGCACTCGAACTGTACGGCCAGCCTGATTGGGTGACCCATGTCTTTACCGCCGGGGGTACGGTGCTCAACGCCCTGGGGAGCGAACCGGTCCCCTATTTGATTGCCTTACGAATGGCGTCAGGAAAGGTCTAGCAGTTCCGGCTTTGGAAGTTGGTTCAGTTTCGTAGCGGTGGCTTCCAGCCGCCGAAACGGTACGCCTTATGGCGGCAGGAAGCCACCGCTACTTTTTCCAATACCGCTCTTTGGCCGGTCTAGTTGTAAGCATAAGGACCAGGGCCGCTGCGGACTCGCTCACAGTAATCCGCAAAATTCTCAAGCGCTGCCAAGACTTCGTCTTCTACGGGGAAATCCCCACAGGTGATTTCCAAGCGAGCGGCTAACGTGCTCAGTTGGGCAAATCCGTAAGTGCTGGCCCGGCTGTTGAGCTGGTGTGCGACCCGCGCCACCGATTCCCAATCTTCCACTTCGGCATGGGACTTGAGGGTTTCCAGCCGTTGAGGCAGGCTCTTTACAAATATCTGGATGAGGTCCGCCATAATGGGGTCGCCACCATAGACGGAATAAACAGGTTTTAACGTCGCAATCGATTGCATGGCATTCCTCTCTTAGTGGGCAATACAAGAACGTGGCATTGCGGCACGTGATGAGGCGGAACTCTTACAAGAAAATCACATTAAAAGCCTAGCCCACTTTTCGGCTTCCGACCGCTCCTTTCATGCATTTCAATGTGAAAAAACCGCTGGAAAATAGGTAATTTTGCTCGTCCGAACCAAAGTGTCGCAAGCAAGACTACAGCCTGTTCCTACTAGTTCAAGGGCTATGATATTGGCTGCCTGAGCTATTGGATTTTCGTATACCATAGAGTCCCGATTTACGTTTCAAGACCTATCGACCATTGTGAGGCACTTGAATCCGATGGCAATTCGGCTTTCAGCCATCGGCTATCGGCCAGAAAAAACTGGTTCAGGCCGATAGCAAGCATCTGTTAGCCAATGGCATGGCTAGGATCGTAGCCGACGCAAAGATCAATAGCTGCAATTGGTCACTTTCGCCCGCAAGAATTGAAATTAACGTGTGCCGGAAGCGCTAGTTTTGACACTCAAACCGATTGGAGCGAGCAAGATTTGGTCAAGGATTCGGCCTTTGCCCGTCGCAATCGGTATGAACGAAACAGCTGGAACTCCGGGGATTTTTCCAGCTAGCATTTTTCCGAAACTCGTGAAGGCCTCGTAAAGGGGGGGACGATAGCTTTCATATCCAATGGAGCGTTAGCCGCTAGCGATTGGAAGCGACACCTTACGAGCCAGCACATCACACCACAACTTGGTAAGTGCTGTCTAAGGACTTCGGTTGTTTAAGCGGCCACTGTGTTTCCCCCTCAATTTAGGAGCCTCCCAAATGAAGAATCACGTACTTTTGTCGACGCTGGGTTTGAGCGTTGCAATTGCTCTGAGCGGTGCCTCGAATGCTAAGGCGTTCTTTGGCATGTTCGGCGGTTGCTGCGAACCTAGCTGTGGATGTGCGGACAGCTGCGAACCATCGTGTGGTTGCGCCGATAGCTGCTGCGAACCAAGCTGCGGTTGTGCTGACAACTGCTGTGCTTCGAGCTGCTGCTGCTGCAAGAAGCCCAGCCTCTGTGATCGGATGCGTGCCCGTCGTGCTTGCAAGAAAGCTTGCAAGTGCTGCAATAGCTGCTGCGAACCAAGCTGCGGCTGTGCCGATGCATGTGGCTGCGAGCCCTCGTGCGGTTGTGCTGACGGATGTGCCGCTGGCTGCGAACCTTCGTGTGGTTGCAACGACGCTTGTGCCGACGGTTGTGCTGCTGGTTGCGAGCCCAGCTGCGGCTGTGCCGATAGCTGCTGCGAGCCATCTTGCGGATGTGCCGACAACTGCTGTGCTTCTAGCTGCTGCTGCAAGAAGCAACGTTGCGGTCTCTTGGCCAAGATGAAGGCCCGTCACGCTTGCAAGAAGTGCTGCAGCTGCTGTGAGCCTTCCTGCGGTTGTGCAGACGCTTGCGGCGGTGGTTGCGGTTGCGAACCCAGCTGCGGTTGTGCCGGCTGAGCTAGTTGTGTGACATCACAAGTGTCACTCCAACATGAATCGTGATAACCAACGGCTCCTAGTTCACTCTTGAACTAGGAGCCGTTTACTTTTTGCGCCGCGAATTGCCTAGTGCTTTGTCAAACCGAAAAATGAGGGTGCCATGGCCACGGCGGTACTCCG
>CALMBE010000296.1 GCA_937860165.1 uncultured Planctomycetaceae bacterium | reverse complement strand
CGCCGGAGTACCAGCGTGAGCATGGCACCCCAAAATAGCTCTTTGACAAAGCACTAGCTTGTGCAGAGTTCTGGATTCCCGCCTCCGCGGGAATGACAGGTTATGTGCCAGGGCACATTTCCCATTTCCCCCGCCCCCGCCCCCGCCCTCGCTACTGCACCAACTGCTCCTCGCTGTTGCTCGCGCTGAGGTCGAGTTCGCCGGTGTCTTCGAGGCGACGAATGACATCGACGATTTCCTGCTGCTTAGCCTCGACGGCCGAGAGCTTGACGGCACCCAAGAAGCCAAGCTCTTCGCGGAGCATGTCCCCGGCTCGCTGCGACATATTCTTAAAGACCTTTTCCTTGAGCTCGCTGCTGGCTCCCTTGAGGGCCATCGCCCACTGCGAGTTCTCCACGTTTTTGAGCACCGTCTGCATGTCCTTGTCGTTGAACTTGGCGATGTCCTCGAAGACAAACATCAATCGGCGAATTTCTTCGACCAAGTCCGGGTCTTCTTGCGACAGGTTTTCCAGGATTGTGCGTTCGGTGGCCCGTTCAGAGACGTTCAAAATTCCCGCCACCGCGCCGACGCCGCCGGCGTTTTCAAAGCTCTGACTCATCACGCTCGACATCCGGCGTTCCAGGCCTTGCTCGACCACATGAATAATGTCGGGACTGGTCTGCCCCATCGCGGCGACCCGTTGGATGACCGAAAGCTGCCGGTCGGGTGGCAGGCCCGCCAGGATGTTCGCGCTCGTTTGCGGCGGCAAATGGCTCAGGATGAGGGCAATCGTTTGCGGGTGTTCGTCGACCACATAGGTCAGAATGTTTTGGCTATCCACGTTTCGCAGAAACGCGAAAGGAATTTCTTCGATTGATTGACGGATGTTGTCCAGAGTGCTGTTGGCATTTTTGCCCAAGGCCTTCTGCACCAGCAGTTTGGCTCGGTCCAGGCCTCCCGTATCCAGCGAACCGCCAGGATTCGATTCCGCAAACTGCATGATTACTTGATCTTGCTCGTCGTTGCTGACCCCCTTGAGCCGGGCGATCTCGATCGAGACCGTCTCCACCTGCTTGGGGTCCAACCGAGACAAGAGATCGGCGGCCTCGTCCTCGGGGAGCGATGCTAGCAATACAGCGGCCTTGCGGAGTTCGTTCATGAGTTCTCGACAGAAAAGCCAGACAGAATAGAAAGCCTTGAGCGCGACCGACCGCCGCGCTTCCTGGCACTCTCATCGGCCAATCGACTGGAGAACTTGAGTCGAGTTTGACGATTGCGAAAAGGCTGCTGCTGTCTGTTACTTATCGCCAGATTTCGTCAATCTTAGCCGGACCAACACTTTGGTCCGGGGCTTTCATGTCAGACTTGCGAGCAAGGCTAGCACTAGTGTCAGCCTACACTCGGGATAGTTCCTGAACGGGTTCCAAGCCTACATCCAAGAGCATCGGGCCGAAGTCCGTCTCGAAGGGGACCGAAATCGGCTTCACATCGGACGGGAATCGCACTTCGTGGCCTGCTCCCGTGATGACACTCGGCAGGCTCACGCTCAGTTCATATTCTTCCAATTCAGCCTTGGCTTGTCCGGCTACCATGTTCGCCAGTTCTCCGACGGCATCGATCACGTCGCCATTGACCTCGGTGAGATTCATCATCAGCATCGTCGAAGCGGCCTTGAGGGCGACCTCTTCCGAGAGATTGATCACGACGGTCCCGACGGCTCGACCCGACAGGCCAATCACACCGCTGATCGGGTACGTGCGCATACCATGGGTCGCCAAGGTAATGGGTCCCCGGCGGGCTTCGCAATTGAGCATTGTCGAAAATGTGTTGACGAGCGCGGCGGCCAACACGGCATGGGAAGTCATGACCGAAATGACCCAGACCAAGTCGCCTCTCGTGCTCGAATATGTGGGCGGCGAAAGCGGCGTGATCATGATCGGAGGCCTGCTGGTCTTCAGCTTTTTTGTTGTCCGCCACATGAACAGCGAAAAGTTCAAATTGGCAGTGGACTCACCCTAGCATCCGCTCCTCGATCGCATCCCAGATCAGTGCGGCGATATCGGCCCCGCCGAAACGTTTCACTTCGCGGATGCCGGTGGGCGAGGTGACGTTGATCTCGGTGAGCTGGTCGCCGATCACGTCGATGCCGACAAAGATCAGCCCGCGCTTTTTCAGGTCCG
>CALMBE010000295.1 GCA_937860165.1 uncultured Planctomycetaceae bacterium | reverse complement strand
ACTCCCGGGCCGCGGGGTAGAGCAGGCTGGGATCCTTCATGATCGTTTGATTGGGGCCATCGCGGCGGCCTACCCACAATTCGTTGGGCCGTTCCTGATTCCACGCCAACGCGCTTTTACTGCCATCAATCTCGAAGTATAAGCGATTTTTGCGCCCGGCGGCACACTGGTTCACCGTCAGCACCCCATGGGCCCCCGAATCGAATTCGAGCAGGATCGAAGCGTAATCCTCGGTCTGGATCGAAATATCTTCAAGCTCTTCGGGTTGCAAGACTTTACCAGCGTAGGTTTCGACTTCTTTCTTGGGCCGCTTACGCACTGGGTGGATCGTAACCAAGTCGGCCATGACGCGCACGATTTTAAGTCCCGTGATGAATTGCACGAGGTCGCACCAATGGGAACCGATGTCGGCCACCGCCCGGGAATCGCCACTCATCTCGGGCACGAGCCGCCAATTCCAATCGTTTTCCTTGTGCAACCAATCCTGTAAATATGAACCATGGATCGCCAGCACCCGCCCCACGTCGTCGGCAGCCTGACACATCACCCGGGCCTGCTGGACCAGTGGCATGTAGCGGTAATTGAAATCGATCGCATGCACCACCCCCGACGCCTCGGCCAATCGCACGAGTTCGCGAGACTCGGTGGAGTTCATGGCCAGAGGTTTCTCGGAAATCACATGCTTGCCAGCGGCGAGAATGTCGCGGTTGACTTCAAAGTGCAAATGATTGGGGGTGCAATTGTGAACGACCTTGATCTCCGGATCGGCCAGGAGTTGCCGATAGTCACCGTAAGCATTGGGAATCGAGAGCTCGGTGGCCTTGCGCTCGGCAAGTTCTTGCCCCCGCTCGGCAACTGCGGCCACTTCGACATACCCCAAACGCCGTAATGCCTCGACATGTGCGGGGCCAATGAATCCGGTGCCGATGATACCTGCTTTGATGTGTTTCATGATCGCTATTTGGTAGGTTGAATAGTTCGGTTCTTCATAATTTGTTGTGGGTCAAGCTATGCGGCTGGTTTGCAGTGGAACGGTTCTGCTGGGCGCAATTCTTATTTATCCCAACGGGATTTTATCACCGTAGCCCAGGGTTGTCGCCGTGGCGACTACCCTGGGTAGATGATGTTAAAATTCCTGTTGGCCGAGCGATAAACGATGTGTACCCACGGTGGTGAGCCGAGGCCGAAACACACCGAGGTCGACTACGGAGTGTTTCGTCCTCGATTGCACGCCGTCGGAACGCGAGGCGAATTGCTCGGACAATGATTTTCTCACTCTGCGTTACCCAGGGTAGGTCGTAGTAACGACCAACCCTGGGCTAGGGTGATGATATCCCTTCAGGATGTGAAGAATCGCTCCCGCGATGTTGCTTCATGAGTCGCTTCTACCCACTAATGACTTGTTCACAGCAAAAGAACCAGGGGCGATCCGGGCTATCGGCAATCAGCCAGAGAACACTGGTCTGGCCGATAGCTGACAGCCTAACCCAAGTTCCACAGTTGCGCCGTAAAACCGCTTGTTTTTGTGGGTCGAGGTCCGAAAGTCTTCACTCCATTGGGGTCATTCTTTTCTCCGGCGGGGGAGGTGAAGCCCCATCCGTTGGAGTAGGATCGCTTGATGTTCGGTGGGTTGAGTGATGCAGCGGCGGCGGATTTCCACACCACATCGCGTGGGCAGGACAACATCGACCATGTTGATCTGGCTCAGCTCGTCGAGCACACGGCGCGGCTCGTCGCCCAGGCCGGCGGCTTGAACCAATTGGTGTAATGTTTTCCAGAGCACGTACGCCAGAAAGCAGACCAGGATGTGTGCCAGCACCCGATCTTCGCGCTGGTGCCAAATGGGTCGAACTCGCAGATCGCTCTTGTGAATCCGAAACGCCGCCTCCGCCTCGGTCAGCTGGATGTAGGCCTTCCACAGGTCTTCGGGGGACCAGTTCTTGACGTTGCTCCGCAGCAAATAGCAGCCGTCACTTAACGTAGCCCAGTCCCGCCAAGCGTCTTTCTTTTGCCAAGTGATCGTCGCACGACCATTGGCCGACTCTTGGACAGCGACTTCAAACAGACCTGCCGCACGACTATTCTTGGCCATCACGCTCCCTACGCGGCGGTCGATGACTTCCTTCTTCCACGGGCGACGCTGGCAACTCACTGCGATCTTGTGCAGTTCTCGTTCGATTCGCTCCTCGAATCGCCGATGCATAGCCGCTTCTTTTTGGTGGCGATCCTTGCTGCGGCACAGGATGAACACTTCGTCCGGACCATCGGGTGACGGGCACAGTTTCACTTCCAGCCCCTGACGAATCTGCTGCCAATCGTCTGCCAGAAGTTGTTGTTCAAACTGCTTGAGGGAAGCCTGGGAGGCGCCGAGGATGTAGCGGCGATTCCCGGACTTGAGAAACTCGATGTTCTTCTGGGACATCATCCCGCGATCACCGACCCAAATGCGATCTGCTTTCCCATAGCGACGTTCCATCGTTGCGACGATCTCTGGGAGCGTTGTCACATCGACGCAATTACCGGCAAAGACTTCGTAGCCCAAGGGCATGCCGCACTTGGACACCACCAGGCCGATGCAGACCTGCTTGCAGTCCGACCGTTTGTCCCGGGAGTAGCCCCGTTGTGCCAGCGGATTGCCCTGCGCTTCGCCTTCGAAATAGGTGCTCGTTACATCGTAGAGTAAGAGGTCGTACTCCAGGCCAAACAGCTCGCCGAGCCGGTGCTTCAAGTGGGCTTCCAACGCTTCCTTATGCGGCAAGAGGGCGTCCAGTGCCCGGTACAAACGCTCGTCATACACCTTCTCTGACGGAACACCCAACAGTTCATGCATCGCGGTACTGCGATAGTAATGTTCGGCAATGTTCAGCTCGCTGGAGGGATTGCAAAGTCGGCAAACCACCAGGACTTGCGCCATCAACGACCAGGGAATGTCTTCTTTGCCTGGGGGGATCGTCCGCTCGAAAAAATCGTGCAGACGCAGCTTGCGGATCAACTCCAGGGCCAGCCACGGCCCGCCAAAGGCCAACTGGTTCTCGACACGCATGGCGGTCGTGTTGACTTCCACCCACTCGGGAGCGGGCGAGTCGCCTTCCCAGAGCTCGAGTTGTTGCGCGGCCGGGTTTTTATTTCCTGTGGCCGCACGCTTGACACCCACCCGGCCCGCTTCATCGAGTTGGCCCAGATAGGCCACGGTACGTTGTCGAGGTCCGCGCTCGGTCCGATAGGATTCAACCAGCGCCCAGTAGGCGTGGCGTCGGCCTTCCTTGCGTCGGTAGCACGGGCGAATGAACATGCCCGAATTGTACGACTCGCACCGGTGTGCTCAACACGCAAAGTCTTCACTACAACACGATCCAACTCCTGCAACCCATCCAAAGTCACCACAAACTGCGCCGATGGCAACCTGGCCCACCAAGCTTCCCAAAAAACACCCGCCGGATCGCTCAAAAAACTCAGAAAAAATTCCCGCGGAACTCCAACTGTGGAACTTGGGCTAAAGGTGCATAGATCCAACAACAGATTCCCGCCCTGAAACTTTATCGCGAAGATCGATAGTCCAAAGCCTATTGTGCCTTAACCGCTGCTACGAGCTCCACGAGGGCCTGCTTGCCGTCGCCGAAGAGCATCAGGCAGTTGTCCTGGGCAAAGAGCGGATTGGGGATTCCTGCGAAACCGGGGCTGAGGCTCCGCTTGATCACCACCACCGTTCGGGCGTCGCTCACCTTGAGGATCGGCATGCCGGCGATCGGGCTCGTGGGGTCGGTGTTTGCCAGGGGGTTCACCACGTCGTTGGCACCGATCACGATCGCCACGTCGCACTGTGCGAACGTGGGGTTGATTTCGTCCAACTCCTTGAGTTGGTCATACGGCACGTCGGCCTCAGCCAAGAGGACGTTCATATGCCCAGGCATGCGACCGGCAACCGGGTGGATGGCGTATTCCACCGTCACACCCTCGGCTTCGAGCAGCGTGGCCAGCTCGCGCACGGTGTGTTGGGCTTGGGCTACAGCCAGCCCGTAGCCAGGAACCACGATCACACGTTGCACGCCGTCGAGGATCATAGCCACATCCTCGGCAGTCGCACTTTTCACCTTGCCGCCGTACACATCATCGGCATTGGCGATGAGATTCGTTTCCATGCGGCCGAAGAGCACGTTGGTAAACGAGCGATTCATGGCCTTGCACATGATGATCGACAGGATCAGGCCCGACGAACCGTCGAGGGCCCCGGCGATAATCAGCAGGTAATTGTCGAGTACGAATCCCATCATGCTGGCAGACAGGCCGGCATAAGAATTCAGCAGCGAGATAACCGTGGGCATATCGGCCCCGCCGATGGGAATCACCAAAAACAGCCCGAAGGCCAGTCCCAGAATAATGAGCATCAGAAAAGCCACCCAATGGCCCGGTGCAATCACCAACCAGCAGCCCATAGCGATCGCTCCTGCCAATAATCCCAGATTGATGAGGTTGTGATGGGGAATGCCCTTGATCGAACTGGGGATCAATTCCTGCAATTTGCCGAAGGCTACCAGACTGCCGGTAAAGGTGAGTGTTCCCAGCAAGACTTCGATCACCAGCACCACCATCGAAAAACTGTCCATCGAAGGTGTTTCGTAATAGTGGGCAGCACCGACCAATGCCGCAGCCAGGGCACCGAACGCGTGCGACAACGCCGTCCGCTGCGGAACGGCAGTCATCGGCATCCAGATGGCCATCGGCGCACCGATGGCGGTACCGATCGCGACACCGACCAGCACCCAGGTGTAACTCACGACGTCGTACATCAGAAGTGTGCCAATGACCGCCAGCGCCATGCCGATCTCTCCTGCCAGCACCCCGTGGCGGGAAGACTTAGGATGACTCAGCCATTTGAGAGACAGGACGAACAGTGCGGCGGCAACGAGGTAAGAACCCCAGACAAAGATCGAGGTTGTTGCCGCGTGATACCCCACGGTTTCCGCCGTGTGCTGCCCTACCTCGGCAATCTCTTGGGCGACCTTTTTCACCAGCTCAGTCGTGCCCGTCTCTTGGGCGAGCAATGGTATCTTCGCAAGCAAACTAACCACGACCGCGGCCCTCCTTCTTGAACATCTTCAACATGCGGTCGGTAATCCAGAAACCGCCCACGATGTTGGTGGTCGCCGCAATCACTGCCAGCGTTCCCAGGAGGGTTCCAAAGGAAGTCTTCCCCTCGGCGGTGATTTGGATTGCCGCGATCACGCAAATTGCCGAGATGGCATTGGTGAGCGACATCAGCGGCGTGTGCAACAAGGGCGACACCCGGCGGATCACCTCGAGTCCCAGGAATGTTGAGAGTAAGAAGACGAATAGTTTTGGTTCGAGATTGAGCATGGTTATGTTGTCAGTTGTCAGTTGTCAGTCGTGAGTTGTGAGTTGTGAGTTGTGAGTTGTGAGTTGTGAGTTGTCAGTTGTCAGTTGTCAGTTGTGAGTTGTGAGTTGTCAGTTGTCAGTTGTGAGTTGTCAGTTGTCAGTTGTGAGTTGTGAGTCGTGAGTTGTGAGT
>CALMBE010000294.1 GCA_937860165.1 uncultured Planctomycetaceae bacterium | reverse complement strand
GCCATGGCCACGGCGGTACTCCGCTGTGGCCATGTTTTCTCGACCATTCACATGCTCACGCCGGAGTACCAGCGTGAGCATGGCACCCCATAGTGAATATCTGATCGGCCCTGGGCAATTACATGCAATAGTTGTTGTGAATTCCGTCTCTATGTATAGTAGTCCCAGGGGCGGTCTTAGTGCGAGGGGTGCAATTCGTTTCTCCCGTCCCATGTTTTTTGGTAAATCCGCCGATGCGCAATAGCTTGGTATTCTATATCAACGACAGCCCGCACGAGATCGGCGACCACCGAGCCGGGTGGACCCTGGCCGAGTATCTCCGCAATACGTGCCATCTCATGGCAACCAAGGTTGTGTGTGCCGAGGGAGATTGCGGTTCTTGCACGGTGCTGGTGGGTCGGATGCAGACCAACTGCGATGAGCTCGTTTACCAACCCCTGGACTCGTGCATCGTTTTTCTGTTTCAACTCGACCGGACCCATGTGGTAACGGTCGAAGGGCTGATGCACGGCGATCAACTTTCTCCCGTGCAACAGGCAATGGTCGATTGCCATGGCAGTCAGTGTGGCTTTTGCACGCCTGGTTTTGTTGCCGCCCTGCATGGCTTGGTCGAACAACATCACGCCCAGTGCAATGGCGAAGCTACCTTGGCCGACGAAGAACTCCGCTACGGGTTGTCCGGTAATCTTTGCCGTTGCACCGGGTACTCGCAGATTCTCGAAGCGGGCAAATCCATTTCCTTGGCCCAAGTTCCGCGGCTTGCCGAACAATTCGACCAGCGCCCGCTACTCGACGCGCTCCGGTCGCTCCCCGCCGAACCAGTTCACCTCCGATGCAACGGCACTCCAGAGGAAGAGCTCAGCGAAGTTTTCCTCCCCCGGCAACTTGCCGAGGCGGTGCGTTTCAAGACGGAACACCCCGATGCTAAAGTCGTGGCTGGTGCGACCGACATCGGCGTTCAGCGGAATCACGGCAAGTTCTCGCCGCGGGTGATTCTGTCCCTGAGTGACCTCGTGGATTTCGATGCGATCACCCTCGACGAGGAAGACCATCTGCACATCGGGGCGGGGGCAACCTGGTCGGAAGTGCTTGCGAACGTCGGGGATCGTTTGCCCGAAGTGCGTCAGATTTTGCGTCGTTTCGGCAGCCCTCAGATTCGCAACTTGGCCACCATCGGCGGGAACATCGTCAATGCCTCGCCGATTGCCGATTCGCTGCCACTGTTGTATGTTCTCGACGCCCAATTGGAACTGATCGGCCCGAGCGGGAGCCGAACCGTCGCGGTCGACCAATTTTATCTGGGATACAAGCAACTTGAGCTCGCTGCCGACGAATTGCTCGCTGCGATCCATTTTGCACTTCCACGCAACGATGAACGACTCAAGCTCTACAAAGTTTCCAAACGCCGCGACCTTGATATCAGTACGGCCACAGCCGGGTTCTGGTTTCGACTGGATGGCGATGTGATTGCGTCAGCCCGTTTCGCGGCGGGGGGGGTTGGCCCCACGGTGGTGCGGCTTCCCCTGGCGGAAGCTTTTGTCGTCGGCAAACCGTTCGATGATGCAACGCTCCGCGAGGCGGGACGCGTCGCGCGGACGGAAGTCCGGCCGATTACCGATGTCCGCTCCGACGCAGCCTACCGCGCGCAGCTCGTCGAGAATTTGTTTGCGAAAGCTTTTTTTGAGTTATCCCCCGAACTGGCGACGGTGTAAGCGATGACAAGTGTTGGTCGATCTTTGCCGCACGATTCCGCCCAGGGCCATGTGACGGGCGAAGCCCATTACGTGGAGGATTTGCCGCGCTACGAAGGTGAGCTCTGGGTCGATTTCGTGGGTGCGCCGATCACTGCCGGTCGGATCACCAAGCTCGACCTCGCCGAGGCCCGTAACTTACCCGGCGTGACGGCAGTGTTGACACATCGCGACTTGCCGGGGGTCAATCACTTTGGACCAATTTTCGCCGACGAGCCGTTTCTCGTCGAGGATCAAGTGCAATATCTCTGTCAGCCGGTTGTGGTCATCGCGGCCGAAAGCCGTGCGGTCGCCCGACGCGCACGTCGGCTGGTGCGGTTCGTGTGCGAAGAGACCAAGCCGTTGCTCACGATTGAGGAAGCCTTGGCGGCGAATTCGTTTCTCGGCCCCGATCGGCGGATCGAACGGGGGCATGTGGCGCAAAGCCTCGCGGATGCGCCTCACACGATCAGCGGCGAGTTTGAATCCGGCGGGCAGGAACAATTCTACTTTGAATCGCAAGCGTCGCTGGCCGTTCCTGGCGAGCAGGGGCAGATCCGTGTTATTTCTTCGACCCAAAACCCCACGGAAACTCAGGCCGTCGTGGCCGAAGCTTTGGGCTTGCGACTGCACGAAGTCGTCTGCGAGTGCAAACGCATGGGTGGTGGTTTTGGGGGCAAGGAAACTCAATCCGCAATCCCCGCTGTAATGGCTGCCCTGGTGGCCCTGCACACGGGTCGCCCGGCACGGATCGTGTTCTCCAAGCACGACGACATGCTCATCACCGGCAAACGCCACGCCTGCAAGACTTGGTACCGAGTGGGTTTCGATGATCGCGGAAAAATTCTGGCGGCGTCGTTTGATTTCGTCAGCAACGGGGGTGCATTTGCCGATCTCTCGACCTCGGTGATGGAGCGCACGATGCTGCACGCCGACAACGCTTATTTTCTGCCGACGGTGTCGATTCGTGGTCGCATCGCTCGTACCAACTTGCCCCCCAACACGGCGTTCCGCGGCTTCGGGGGTCCCCAGAGCGTGGTGGTGATCGAAAACGTCCTGCAAGAAATCGCCCAGACCCTGGGGATCGATGCCCTGGATGTCCGTCGGATCAATGTCTACCGCGACGGCGATCCCGACCGGAATCTGACCCCCTACGGGCAAATCGTCCGCGACCATGTGCTCGCAGAGTTGTTCGCTAACTTGGAAAATTCGTGCGACTATCGACGCCGCATGAAAGAGATTTCGCAATTCAACGCCAAGTCGCGGACCCAGGTGCGTGGGTTGGCCCTGACGGCGGTGAAATTTGGAATCTCCTTCACGACCAAGTTTCTCAATCAAGGCAACGCCTTGGTGAATGTGTACACCGACGGATCTGTGCAGGTCTCCACCGGCGGGACCGAAATGGGGCAGGGGCTTAACACCAAGATTCGACAACTCGTGGCCGACGAGTTTGGCATCGGGCCCGAGCAGGTGCTCTTGATGAGCACTTCGACCGAGAAAAATCACAACACCTCGCCGACAGCCGCCAGCGCAGGGACCGACCTCAACGGTGCGGCTGCAATCGCTGCTTGCCAACAAATCAAAGAACGCATGGCCGACTTCGCAGCGGAATTGTTTGCAGATTCTCAAGCGGGCTTGGTAAAAGCACCCGATCAAGTGCGGTTTGTCGAGGGCCACCTCTGGGACCTGCGAATCGCCGACCCGGCCCACCGGATTCCCTTCGAAGCATTCTGCAATCAGGCCCGCCGGGAGCGTGTCGATCTGGGTGCCCGAGGCTTTTATGCGACCCCTGGAGTGGATTTCAATCGTGAAACTGGGCGGGGCAATCCGTTTTTCTATTTCACCATGGGGGTTGCGGCGACCGAAGTAGTCATCGATCGCTTTACCGGCGACCTGACGCTCGAACGGGTCGACCTGCTGATGGATGTCGGCCAAATGATTAATCCGGGAGTCGACCGCGGGCAAGTCATCGGTGGATTGATCCAGGGGATCGGCTGGTGTACCACCGAAGAACTGCGGTACGACCAAACCGGGCGGTTGTTGACCACCGGACCCACGACCTACAAGATCCCCAACGTGACCGATTTGCCCCGTACGCTCAATGTGGCGTTCTTAGAGAACCCCAAGCACCAGGTAAACGTCCGCCTGAGCAAAGCGGTGGGCGAACCGCCACTCTTGTTAGGAATCTCTGCCTGGGCTGCGGTGAAGCACGCGATGTCGCAGCTCAACCCGGATCAAATCGCCCGCTTGAAACTCCCCGCCACCAATGAAGAGATTCTCGGGTGTCTCACCCGGTTGACGGCTGATGCTGGGAAGGACTCCCCTTACTGACGTGCGGGGCTCAAAGTTCCCTCGAGCCCCGCACCCTCGAGCCCCGCACGTTAGTAAGGGGAGCATTCGCCCGCGCTCATCACGAATACTTGGCGATGCACCACAGCGCGTTGATTCCATCGCGGATGCCGATTTTCTTGCCTTCGTCGTAGCCGCGACTGTGATAGTGAATGGGAACCTCGACGATCCGTTCACCGAGCCGTGACAGCTTGGCGGTAAATTCCGGCTCGAAACCAAACCGGTCTTGTTCCAACTTCATGTTACTGAGCAGTTTCCGTCGGAAGACCTTGTAACAGGTTTCCATGTCGGTCAGCTTCTGCCCGGTGAGCCAATTCGACAGGCCCGTGAGGAGGCGATTTCCCAACCGGTGCAGCCAGGAAGGGTCTTGTTGATCTCCGGCCAGATAGCGTGATCCGTAAACCACGTTGGCATGCCCAAGTTCGAGGGGGCGGAGCAAGTGGGGATAGTCGCTCGGGTCGTATTCCAGATCGGCGTCTTGGATCAAGATCACATCACCCGTGGCTGCGGCGAACGCAGATCGCAGCGCGGCACCCTTGCCGCGATTGTAGCCGTGCAGGAGCAACCGCACATCGGGTTCCTTGGCCAGTTCCAAGAGCACCTCGCGTGTGCCGTCGAGACTGAAATCGTCGACGATCAGTATCTCGGTGTGAATGCCGGTCGCTCGGACCCGGCCCACGATCTCGGCTATCGTGTCCCGTTCGTTGTACACGGGGATGACGACCGAGACACTCAATGCCGTGCGAGGTTTGCGGGTGACTGCGGGGGGAGCGTCGAGGCACTCGGCCAGGCCGAGAGTTGCTTCGGCGGCAGTCAGGGTGTCCTCGATGCGAGCGAGATAATTGGTATCCGTAGTGACCGGCGAGCCGCCCGTCGGTGCGACGGTCGATTTCGCTGAAGTGGCATATAGGGTCAAGCTTTCCAGAGAATCGGCCATGGGGTTACTCTCGGTCAGAATTGTGCGGCAGGTGTGGGATGGGTGTGTGCCTCGTCGGCCAATTGCGAATCGTTGCTGCTCAGCGGAAAGGCGGGCCAGGCGATCTCGCCCTCGCGGGGACTGGGGTCAAAGACCCGCAAGGACATCGGCACGAAGTCGGGACTCGCGGGGTCGTCGAACTTGGTGCGCAGGTGGTCGAGCACGGCCTGCCCGCGCTTCTGCGACAACGCGCGGTTGGTGACCTGGTCGCCCTCGGGCGATGCCCGCGACACGACGAAGAAGTAGCTTCCGCCGCGCTGGTCGGCGAACACGTCGTCGAGGAGCTTGGTGTCTTCCTCGTCGAGGTCGGCGGACGACTGGTCGTACTGGATGATGCCGGCCCGATCGGCCAGCGGAAGGAACAGGGCGTTGAAGTCGTCGCCCGACACGGTGGCGATGTTCTTCGCCTCGAGCGGCTGGCAGCCGCGGACCTCGCCCGACGACAGCAGGCCGCAGCTCTGCAGCAC
>CALMBE010000293.1 GCA_937860165.1 uncultured Planctomycetaceae bacterium | reverse complement strand
GCAATCAGTTACGCCGTCGTCCGAAAATGTCACTGGAGGCCGCGCACAGTATAGCAATTTAGCAGTTTATGAGAGACCAATAGACAGGCGCATAGTAAAAACATCTTTATCCACGCCAATTCCACTGGCGGAGGGCCTCATAGCAGGCTATTGCAGCGACATTCGAGAGATTTAAGCTGCGAACTTCGGGACGGGTGGGGAGCCGCAGGGTTCGACTTGGATTCTCCTCCAGGAGGTCCGAAGGGAGTCCTTTGGATTCGGAACCAAATACCAGGACGTCCCCCGGCTCGAATGCGACTTCCGTGTAAACACGTTCGGCTTTCTTGCTGAAATACCAGTGTTTCTGTGTCGGGAGCCGTTCCACCAGAGCGGGCCAATCGTCGACAACCTCCCACTGCAACAGCTCCCAGTAGTCGAGACCGGCTCGCCGCAAGTAGTAGTCATCAACTCGGAAGCCCAAGGGCCTGACGAGCCACAGTTTGGCACCAACGGCAACGCAAGTTCGGCCCACACTGCCGGTGTTGTAATGAATCTCCGGTTCGCGGAGCACGATGTGGAGTACTGGCTGAGTTGACACAGTCATAAAGTGTAAAAACGGGTGATTTATCGAGATCTGTGGAGCCGCGGGGGATTATACACGATTCATGTGTCAAGATTCGGAGAAGCTGCCTTTTGGCCCGCTTGCAGGTTACCCTTCTCTCTATAATTTATCGCGAATTTCTCACCCTGCTGAAACCGACTAACACTTCCGATTGTTTTCGTTCAGATTACGATAGGGACTTTCCCCATACAGCGAGGATCGAGCATTGATGGCACTAGGTTTTGCGATTATTGGTACGGGAATGATTAGCCGGTTTCACGCCCGGGCGATTGCCGACGTGCGGGGGGCTAAGCTGGTCGCTTGTTACAATCGAACAGCAGCCAAGTCCCAAGCGTTTGCCATCGAACACGGATGCGCAGCGTTCGATTCCTTGGACTCACTGCTCAAAGATGACCGCGTCGAGGCCGTGGCGATTGCCACTCCCAGTGGAGCCCACTTGGAACCAGCCATTGCGGCGGCCAAGGCTGGTAGGCATGTTATCATTGAGAAGCCGCTCGAGATCACCCTCAAAAGGTGCGATCAAATCATCAACGCCTGCGACAAGTACGGGGTGAAGCTCGCGACGATTTATCAATCGCGTTTTCATGAATCGTCGATAACACTCAAGCATGCCGTCGATCAAGGGAGGTTTGGCCGCTTGACCCTCGGCGATGCCTATGTGAAGTGGTGGCGATCGCAGGCCTATTACGATAGCGGAGCTTGGCGGGGAACCTGGAGCATCGACGGCGGAGGTGCCCTCATGAATCAGGCGATTCACACCGTGGATTTGTTGAATTGGATCATGGGGCCCGTGGCTGAAGTGCAGGCTTTGACGGCAACACTGGCTCACGAACGGATCGAAGTGGAAGACGTCGCCGTGGCTGCATTGCGGTTTGCCAATGGTGCCTTGGGAGTGATCGAGGCCAGCACTGCCGTGCATCCGGGCTATCTCAAACGGATCGAACTCCATGGCACCGAGGGCTCGGCAATCCTCGAAGAGGAGGACATCAAGGCTTGGGACTTTGCCAAAAAGAATCGGAGCGATGCCGCGATCTTGCGGCGGATGCAGGCCAAGAAAAGCACCGCCGGAGGGGCTGCCGACCCCGCGGCCATCGGTCATCACGGCCATGCCCGGCAATTTCAAGATTTTGTCGATGCGATTCGCCGTGGTAGCACGCCGGCGATCGATGGCCATGCAGGCCGCCGTTCGGTGGAAATTATTCTCGCGATCTATAAATCGGCAAAGACCGGTAAGGGGGTAAAACTACCGCAACCATAAAGCCGCGACCGCTGGTCGCGCATGGCTTGCGCGACCAGCGGTCGCGGCATTGTGGGGAAATATCGCTCTTTCCGGCGGGAGGCCATTTCGGGGACAATGCTCGCCGGGATTCCAAGGAAGGAGCCGCAGGTGGTTCGCAAGCAGATCATTGACTACACCGCATATCTGGCAGTGCGGATTTTGGTATGTTTCGTTCAGGCGTTGCCTTTGGGTGCCTTGAAGTCGCTTTCTGCAAGTCTCGGCTGGTTTTCCTGGCATGTGCTGCGATTGCGACGCTCGACGGTGGAAGAAAACCTGCGAATCGCTTTCCCAGAAAAAAGTCAGGTCGAGCGCGATGGGATTGCCTTGGCAATGTGGCGGCACTTATTTCTGATGGTTGCCGAGATAGCCCACGCACCGCGCAAATTGCGTCGCACAAACTGGCGGCAATATACGACAATTGCCCGCATGCCCGAGATCGTCGGTCGATTGATCGACAAACGACCGTTGGTGGTCATCTCGGGCCACTTGGGGAATTTTGAACTGGGGGGCTACATGTTGGCCCTCCATGGGTTTCCCACGCATACGATTGCACGGCCGCTCGACAATGTTTATCTCGACCACTTTGTGAACCAGTTCCGTGGACGTACGGGGCAGTTCATGCTGCCCAAGCAAGGCAGCGGTCCTGAAATTGCCGAGTTGCTGGATCGCGGTGGAACTCTGATTCTTTTGGGGGATCAGCACGCAGGGGCAGGGGGCTGCTGGGTGAATTTCTTCGGAAAACCAGCTTCCACACACAAGGCGGTGGCAGTTTTTTCCTTGGGTTCGCAGGCCCCCACTGCCGTGGGAGCCACCCTCCGGGGTGATAAACCCTTGACTATTCGCATGGCGATCCCTGAGATCGTCGATCCCGCTGACCAAGCTTTTGCCCTGGGAACCGTCCCCTTGTTTACCGAGTGGTATACCAAGAACCTGGAAAGCATGGTTCGGTCGGTACCAGACCAGTATTGGTGGGTACACCGCCGCTGGAAGGGGGAACCGACCGACCGTCAAACTCTGCGTCGAAATCGCCTAAAACAACAGGCCGCATGAGCAGTGCCCCGAGTATTGGATCGAGAGAATTGCCCGAAGTTTGCCGAGGTGCGGAAATCGTAGGGTCGTACTTCGGCCAAAGTGAATATGGCACTGAAAACCGCAATTGAGTCCCGATTCGTTGCAGGGCCAATGACTTTTTCACAATGGAGGGTGCCATGGCCACGGCGGTACTCCGCTGTGGCCATGTTTTCTCGACTATTCACATGCCCACGCCGGGGTACCAGCGTGAGCATGGCACCCCAAAGTGAAAAAGTGATCGGCCCTGCGATTCGTTGTTCTCGACTTGCTTTCAATCGGAGTGATATGGCATAATTTGTAAGCTGACGAACAGTCTGAAACCAACCCCAGGTTTCCCCCCACCTACCCGCCACACGCCCACCTGGCAACAACGCTGTGTACGAACTTCGGCCGTTTCGCAATACGGATCCCCCCCAACTCGCGGAAATCTGGCGTAGCCAGCCGCCCCAGCGCGGCATTCTACAACCTATCTCGGCGCCGATGCTAGAGTTCGCCGTGTTCTCCAAGGCCCATTTTGATCGCAACGGATTGATTGTAGCCACTTTGGACGGCAAGCTACTGGGCTTTGTTCACGCCGGGTTCGGTCCCAACGAAACCGGCACCGCCATCGACAAGAGCATGGGAACCACGCACCTGCTCATGCTTCGAGCCGGATACGATGACGAAGCCCTGGTGGATGCATTGCTGGGAGCAAGTGAAGAATACTTGCGATCCTCGGGTGCCACGGTTATTTATGCAGGTGGTATTAAGCCGCTGAATTCTTTTTATCTCGGCTTGTACGGTGGTAGCGAGATCCCGGGAGTGTTGCAGTCTAACCAACTCTTGCGGAGTGCCTGCCTCAGGCGCGGTTATGTCCAAAGCGCGCAGGTTGCCATTCTGCAATCCGATTTAGTTCGGTTTCACCCCCCAGTAACGCGCAAGGTGCGGCAATTGAGCCGAATGACTCGGTTTGAAGAAACCGTCGATCCGATCAGTTCCAACTGGTGGGAAGCTTGTGTTTGGGGTTCCCAGCAACGCGATCGCTTTCGGCTGATCGACAAAACCTCGGACCGCGTGATCGCAACGGCTTCATTCTGGGATGTGCAACCCCTGTCCGCTTGCTGGGGCATCTGTACGGCGGGGTTGTTTGAACTTGAGGTCGATCCCGAGTGGCGACGGCAAGGGTGTGCCACTTTCCTTGTGAGCGAGGCCATTCGATTGTTGCGCCGTCGCGGTGTATCCACGGTCGAGGTGCAGACCATGATCACCAATGAGCCGGCACTGGAATTTTATCGAAGCATTGGTTTCGTTGAAGTCGACCATGGCCATGTTTTTCGCAAGAACTCCACCGGTCAGAACGGAGCCTCGCTGCCCGCACTCACGGCGGCGGTGTGAAGCAATACGTACTGAAAAGCCGACTTGAAACCAGCGCACGTAAAAAACCAATAAGTGACATTGTCACTAGGTGTTTTTTCATATGCCTAGCGATCCAGTTTGAGCTGCAGAAACACCAGCTTGCCGCTTTGAAGAAAGCCACAGCGCAGCGGCTCTCGCCCTTCGGCTTGAAAACTTAGCGCAGAATCAATTTTTTCTGCAGGTTCAATAGCTTGCTCTGTTACTTTCCAGCCGCGTCGTTCCATTTCGGTGGTAAAAAAAGAACGAAGTGTTTCCATTTTTTGATGTGTCGTACAGAATAAGTACGGTGGATCGTCGCCTAATTCCAGATCGTCGGCATCGAGAGGAATCGGAAGATCAATCGTGAGCATTACCGGTCGGACGATGACACGAGTTCCTTCTTCGAGTCGTTCCAAATAGAGGTCAAGCATCACGCCGTTTTGAATGAAGTTTTGTTCCCGCTCTTTGATTTCCATGGGAATCTCGATTCCCTCAATGGGCTGAAACTTAATTTCGAGCCACCCCAGTTCATCGAGTCTCGTGCGATAGAATTTCCGCACTTCCAAGAGTTCGAGCGGAGTGACGTAGACGATGCTACTCGGCTCCGCAGATTGGAGTTCTCGCGTTTCGGGCCGAGGTAGTGTCCGAGGATCAACATTGCCTGTCACCGTCGCCAAGACATTGAGTTCTTCGCCACTGGGAAAACCATTGCTTTTACCGAGGGAGGCAAGAATCCATAACTCTTGCTTCTGAAAAAACATGACTGCGCCAGACTGGTATGATTGTGGAGCAGGATCAGCCGAGAGTTGCCAGCCCACTTTGACAAGTTGGGTCTTCAGGTCCACAGTCGCCTCTTCCAGTGCCTGCTCTGTCGTGACCGACTTTGAGTAACTGAACGAGAAGGGCTCTGTTTCTTTTCGAAAAGCGTCCGAGGGTGGAGAAAGTGCAGAGAGATCGGCGATCTTTAATGCTTCGTTGAGAGAGATGGGCTCTTCCGGTATTGCCACGGCACCGGGCACCGCAACAGGAGCCTCGACCAATGCAGGATCTGCACGGGCTGGAAGAGAATCCGAATCTTGGGAAGGGTTACAACCAAAAAACATAACAAGATATGCGATGACAACAAATAATTCGCGGGGCATGGGAAGAACCTCCAACTTCTGACGCAACACGGACAAGACCCCTGTGACGAACGG
>CALMBE010000292.1 GCA_937860165.1 uncultured Planctomycetaceae bacterium | reverse complement strand
AACCGGGTCGGATGAAATTGGGACAAAGTCACTAGCTTTTCCGAGAGTTGACAAGCGATGTGCCGGGCGAGCAGCTCGGCGGTCGTGTTGGCCAAGGGCAGCAGCACGCAGTCCCCCACGGGAAAAACCCAGCGGCGTTCGCCATGGCGAACTTCCACCTCGCGGTCGTCGGAGGACACGCGAATCGTGGGATGCTCCAGCGGAAGCAACATGCGGTGGTCGAGTGCATCGACAATTCCCTGCACCAGATCGCGGATCACGATAAAATCCACCACATACTTGTGTTCATCCAACGGCCCTGCCAGTTCAACGGCAACGCGATAGTTGTGACCGTGAAGTCGTTCGCAAAAGTCCTTGCCGTAAGTGATGAAATGGCCCGCGCTAAACACAAAGCGTTCTTTCGCAAGCCGGATGTGAAAGGATTGTGGCATGTGAAGAAAGGGGAATTGTGAAAGGGGAAATAAACTGGCGAGCCGTAAGCGTCAGCGCCCGGAGGCGAAAGGGGAAGGTAAAAACTAGCTAACAAACAGCCACCAGGCACTCATGCTTCACGACCTTGGAAATTAACTCGAAACTCGCGCCTCGAAACTCGCAACTGATCACTCACCACCCTCAATAAAACTCCACGGGCCAAGTCAAACGATTTTCACGGAGCAGCACAAACAAGCCCGCCGCGATCAGGTCCGCCGATGTGCCCGGATTGCGGCGATGGCCGTCGGCTCGCAACCAGAAATCGAAATCCCCGATCTCCCAAGCATAACTTTCGTCGCCAGATTCCGCGAGTGCGAGCAACTTGGCCGCCCGAGCGGAGACTTGCTCGCTCACCGTGGGGCCACACTTGCGAGCGATCAGACTATCCGGAAACTCGGCCAGTAACTCCAAAAAGGCTCGGACAATTGCCTCGCCCAGCGGCAGGCCGTGGGCAGCGATCCGCTCGGCCACCCAAAACACCTCTCGGAATGAGCTCGTGTACTGCCGGGCAACTAGGTCCCGCTCGGCGGCGAGTCGCATGGCTTCGACCAACGAAATCTCAGGGTCATTTCCGTGAACATCGGCAGAATCTGCTGTACCCAATCCCCCCGCCTCGGCGAGCCGAATCGCACGGTAAACGTTCCGCGTGTCTGCGATCGACAGGTTCGCCAACACGGCATCGATTCCTAATGCGAGGGGAATTTCAGCGGGAACAGCCGCTAGCGGTGCCAAGAGCAGCACGGTTCCCAAATAGGTGTTGCTTCCAACCGCTTCGTGGATCGCCTGAATACTATTCAAGACGGCCAATCCGACACCGCACGTTTCCGCAGTTGCAATCGGATTGCCGAGGACCACCGCGCTGGTGAGGAAATCGAGATAGGAAACGTCCTCAAAGTCGGCACCTCGGTATACGTTTCCGGGCTTAGGGGCGGTGGCCTCCCAGATGCAAGCCAATGTCGCACAGTTTGCCAGTGGATTCATAGCCCAGCACCTGTCGCGGCACTGGGTGAATCGGTGAGAAATCTTGCCAAGAGTTGTTGTGATTCTTGCGGGGCGTCTTCCACCACCCAATGCCCGACATCCACGAGTCGCTGAATCCGAGCTTCCGGCCAGGCGGCACGAAATTTTTCGAGGCAGGCGGGAGTAAAGCACCAGTCTTGCATGCCCCAAACCAAGAGCTTCGGAAGGTCGGCGAGGGACGGCAAGGCATCTTCGATCTCGCCCAAGGTGTGCCACGTAGGATGTCGAGGCCCAAGCGGGATGTCCTTCACAAACTGGTATACCGCCGCGCGGCGTGTCCAGTTGTGATAGGGAGCTAAATATCCATCAGCGATTTGCGGATCGAGGCCGCGTGTTCTGGAAAGTGTCATCCGCAGCGCCGCCCGCGAAAAAGCGTTGGCCCCCTGCAGGGCGAGCTTGCCGAAGATCGGCCAGCGACAAACGCGAATCCTCCAAGGAATAAACCAAGGGCGAAAGGCCCCTGTGTTGAACAGCACAATCCGCTCGAAGCGGGTGCGCTCACGCAGCAGTGCCCCTAGACCGATCGCCCCACCCCAGTCTTGTGCTACTAGGGTCACCCGCCGCAAATCCAATTTCTGGACCAACTCGCACAGATTCTCAATATGCTCGGCCAGTCGCAAGGGATGCGGCTGGAGATCGCTCAGCCCACAGCCTAAATGGTCGGGAACCACGCAGCGAAAATCTTCGCAGTTTGCCCGGATCAAATTCCGCCAATGAAACGACCAGGTGGGATTCCCGTGGACAAACAACAGCGATTGCTCCGCATTCGCGGGCCCTTCATCGACATAATGTAAGCGGCCCCCTTGCACCTCACACCAGTGAGATTCAAAGGGGTACAGTTCGCGCCAGGGGGGAGAAGGTTCGATCTTGGTAACTTTCAATCTGGATCGAGGAAGGAATCTGAAAACCTAAATTCTAGCAAGACGGCACACCACTGGGCATTGGGGGGGGAGGCAGAACACGGGGCCGATCAATTATTCATTTTGGGGTGCCATGCTCACGCTGGTACTCCGGCGTG
>CALMBE010000291.1 GCA_937860165.1 uncultured Planctomycetaceae bacterium | reverse complement strand
GCGAGTTGCGAGAAAAAACCAACCACCATGCCACTGACCACTGACCACTGACAACAAACTACTAACCACGTCCCCTGTCATTCCCGCGCAGGCGGGAACCCAGAACTTCCGCTAACTGGATTCCCGCCTGCGCGGGAATGACAAGTACATTTCCCCCCGCCACTCCCCCCATGTCCCACTTCAGCTTCCTATTCATCTGCTTGGTTTGGGGTTCGAGTTTTATCTTGATGGATCGCGCGGCGCTGGCCTTCGGCCCGTTGTCGATCGCCAGTCTGCGCTTGCTGTGCGGCGGGGTCGTCTTGGGACTCTTTTGGTTAACCACCACCACGCGAGCCTCGATCCGACCGACCGACTGGAAACACATCGTACTCGTGGCCATCGTCTCCAATGCCTGGCCTTTCACCATTCTTCCCTACGTCATGGCTCAAGCTAACGAACACGCCTACTTCGGCATGATGGTTTCGATGGTTCCATTGGTGACGTTGGTAGCCTCGATTCCACTCTTGGGAATCTGGCCAACCCCGCGTCAAATCATTGGTGTCTGTGGTGGCCTGGTTTGTCTTGCAGGTGTGATGCTCGACGGTTCGCATCGCGGAATCTCGCCCGGGCTCATTGCGCTCGCCCTCACGGTTCCCCTGACCTATGCCCTAGGAAACATTCACATCAAAGCCCGGCTGAGCCATATCCCCAGTCTCCCGCTGACTGCCCTGGTACTGGGCATTGGCGGACTTGTCTTGCTGCCGTTGTATGCCGCCCCCTCCCTCTCGGAAGCCCTGCAACTCGGCGAACCTGCTCAACCACAGCAGTGGCCCACCGCACTCTGGGCACTGCTCCTCTTAGGAGTGTTCTGCACGGGAATCGCCAACTTAGCGTTTGTGTATTTGGTGAAATCTCAGGGACCCTTGTACGCGGGAATGGTCACCTATGTAATTCCACTGGTTGCGCTCGCTTGGGGACAATTCGACAGCGAGCGGCTCAGCCCCTTGCAAATCGCCGCCATGACGGGCGTGTTAAGCATGGTCGCCCTCGTCCAGTGGGGAACGGCAAGCCCCGCCGAGTGCCCCACCGAGTACGTCACATAACCCGCGAAACCACAAGCGTTATTTTTCCCTCCCCCCTACTCCCTACACCCTACACCCTACACCCTTTCCACCATGTCTCATCCTTGGCTCGCACAACGCACTGCCGAGTTCGATAGCTCCGGCATCCGGAAGGTCTTCGACCTCGCGGCGAAAATGAAAAACCCGATCAACCTCTCGATCGGGCAACCGGATTTCCCCGTGCCCGACACAATTAAAACAGCGGCGATCGAGGCCATCCGCAGTGACAAAAACGGCTATAGTCTGACCCAAGGAATCCCCCCGCTCCGCGAAGCCCTGCAAGCCCGGGTAGATGCCGAATTCGGCCATGCCGACCGTCGGGTGCTGGTCACCTCGGGGACCAGTGGCGCGCTGGTGTTAACGATGCTCGGATTGGTGAATCCGGGTGACGAAGTCATCTTCTTCGATCCCTACTTCGTCATGTACCCCGCCTTGGTGCGCATGGTGGGGGGGAAGTGTGTGATCGTCGATACCTATCCCGACTTCACCATCGATCCCGATAAAGTCGCCGCGGCGATTACGCCCCGCACCAAGCTCATCTTGCTCAACAGCCCCGCCAATCCCACTGGCGTGGTGGCCTCTGCCGAGAGTCTGCAAGCCGTCGCCGAGTTGGCAGCCCGACACAACATCGCCCTCTTGAGCGACGAAATCTATCGCACCTTTTCCTACGACGCGGCACCCGCCTCCGCAGCTCAGTGGAACGATCAAACCTTGGTGGTCGATGGATTCAGTAAGACCTACGGGGTCACTGGTTGGCGGATGGGCTGGATTCACGGCCCCGCGGCGATCATCGACAAACTCACGATGATGCAGCAATACACCTTTGTTTGTGCGCCCCACCCCCTGCAATGGGCCGGTATCGCCGCACTGGAAACCGATATGAGTGCTCAAGTCGATTCCTACCGCCAGCGCCGCGATTTCGTGGTGACTGGCCTCCGCGCCGCGGGCTACGAAGTGGCCCCCACCGGCGGAGCATTTTATGTGTTTCCCAAAGTGCCGAATAGCCAAGGCACCGCCAGCGAGTTTGTCGCCCGTGCGATTGCTAAGGAACTACTCATCATCCCCGGCAACATCTTCAGCGACCGCGATACCCACTTCCGAATTTCCTACGCCGCACCGCTGGAAACACTCGAACGAGGGCTGAGGGTATTGGAAGAGTTGCTAGGCGCTAGGCGCTAGGCGCTGGGTCATTCTTATCAACGCCGTAGTTCTGAAAGTTCACCGAGTAATTTTCCTCGAACCAGGATTGGATATCCGACTCCACATCGCGGTCATACGGGACATCGACATGCAAGGTATCGCCAGTCGGCGCGGATCGAATTTCTCCCTGTTCGACCACCACTTCTCCTGCTTTAATTACCATGCGCGGGAGTTCAAACATGGTTTCCTGATTAGCGTCAGGCGTGTAGATCGTAATGTCCGCTGCCGCGCCGGGGCCCAAGTGCCCTTTGTCTGTAAGGCCCAGCATTTGCGCGGGGCCGGCGCGAGTGATGATGGCAATCTCGCCGAGCGTGTACTCACGATCCAAATCCCCGAGCGACGAGCGCTCCATTACTTTCGGATGGCAACTCCGCAACACATCGCGGCGATAGGTTCGATCCATCAACAAGCGAATGATTTGCGGATAAGCGAGAAACGAACCGCCGTTGGGATGATCGGTGCTCATCGCCACCCGCCACGGGTCCTCGACCAGCAGATACCATTCGAGTCCAATCGCCCATTGCAAGGCGTTGACCAGCGACTTGTTCTTGTACTCGATCGGCGAAATGCCACACCCGGCCTCTTGCTCCACGTCGCAACTCACCCATTTTTTCCCCGAGAGATTGGCCAAAAAATAGCCCAAGGGCCCATCACCGGTCATGCTGGTCGTTTCGCCAAAGAGCACTTGCCCCACGTCGACCGTGATATTCCGGTTCGCGTTAACATACTCCGCCAATTCCGTAACCTTACTCGCAAACGTCCCTTCGTCGGCATCGCCACCGCCGTAACTGTGAAATTGAATATGCGTGAGATGACCCTGCCGACCTTCCAGGGCGCGCATCGTTTCGAGTGTGGTCCGCCAGTTCCCCGGCATGCCGAGTTCGTTGCAGTGAATATGCACCGGGTGAGGCAACCCAAGTTCCGCCGCGGCTTGCGCGACTCCGGAGATAATTTCGCGCGGCGACACCTCGAAGTGCGGCACGACATCATCGAGACCCGTCGTGCGCGATCCGCCGCGCAGTTTCCAAGCTTCAACTCCCCCCGGGTTAACCAGTTTGGGCGCATAACCCTTAGCCCGCGATAACAGCCAACCCAAGAACGCCCGCAACTTGGCAGGTTCTCGATCGCGAATCGCTTGCATCACGTAATGGTTATTTCCCACCAGCAAGTAGCAACCCTTGTCGAGGCACGGAGT
>CALMBE010000290.1 GCA_937860165.1 uncultured Planctomycetaceae bacterium | reverse complement strand
GTGAAAACCCCGCCGATTACTTGCTGGTCCCCTTCGGCGGTGCGGCTGCCCAACATGCTTGTGCCATTGCCCATGAACTTGGGATTCGGCAAATTCTCAATCACCCCGACTCTGGCATCCTGAGTGCCTTTGGCATTGGCCAGGCCGATGTTTTGCGTCATGCCGTGCGTGGAGTTTCCCAGTTACTTACCGAGGTGGAGCCCGCTGAACTCGAAATTCAATTCGAGAATCTACAGCAATCCCCCCTGGCGGAACTCGTTGCCGAAGGATTCCCACCCGCCAACGTCGAAGTCCGCCGGTCGCTGGATCTGCGCTATCGAGGAACCGACTCCCCACTGAACTTGGTTCTGACCGCCAACACCGATTTGCGGGCAGCATTCGAGAGCTTGCACCGTCAACAGTTCGGTTACATCCACCAGGATTCCCCCATTGAAATCGTGGCACTTCGCATCGAGGCCGTCGGGCAAACCCTCCACCAGGTTTCCCCCATCACCGCTCCCCCCGCCGCTCGTTGGCTTAGCAATTCCCCACTCGCGCACTTCGACCGTCGAAATCTCCACCCCGGGGACACCTTCACCGGCCCGGCCCTGATTGCCGACGATCATTCGACGATATTTGTTGAGTCCGATTGGCAAGTCGAAATCCTCTCGACAGGAGAACTACTTCTTACCGATACACTTACTTCCCAATCGGACCTACTCATCAAGACCCCCACTGTGGCGATGCTGGAAGTCTTTAACAATCTCTTCGCAAGTATTGCCGAACAGATGGGACATGTCCTGCGGCGGACGGCACTGAGTGTGAATGTGAAGGAACGACTCGACTTCAGTTGCGCGATTTTCACTGCTGCCGGGGAACTGGTGGCCAACGCCCCGCATGTGCCGGTCCATCTGGGGGCGATGGGTGCGACCGTCCGCGCAGTGCTGGCCGAAAATCCGTCGCTCGCCCCCGGTGATGTTTTTGTCTCGAACGATCCCTACCGAGGTGGTTCGCACCTTCCCGACATCACGGTCGTGACCCCGGTGCATCACGCGAAAACCATGGAGTTGCTGTTCTTCACCGCTTGCCGTGCCCATCATGCCGAGATCGGCGGTGTGCGTCCCGGTTCGATGCCACCCAGTTCTCGCACCCTCGGCGAGGAAGGTGTGTTGATCTCGAACTTCGCGTTGGTGCAAAATGGTCAGTCCCATGAATCGACAATCCGCCAACTGCTTGCCAAGGCCCCCTTCCCTTCCCGCCGTGTCGAGGAAAATCTCGCCGACCTGCGAGCCCAAGTCGCCGCCAACCAACAAGGTGCCCGCGATCTGTTGGCCTTGGTCGAGCGGTACTCACTCGATGTCGTGCGGGAAAAAATGCGGGCCATCCAGGACGCCGCTACGACAAAAGTTCGCCAGGCACTTGCCAAGTTTGGCTCGCAAACCCGCTCATTCTCAGATTTTCTCGAAACGGCTGCTGGCCACAGTGTGCCAATCACCGTGAAGATCACTTTTAATCCCACTGCCGACGGCCCCGCGGCAATCCTCGATTTCACCGGCAGCGGGCCCGTGGTGAATGGGAATCTCAACGCCAACCATGCGATCGTTTCGGCAGCCGTCCTCTACGTGCTGCGACTCTTGGTCCAGGAGGATCTGCCACTCAACGAAGGGGCCTTCCGCGCGGTCGAGATGATTCTCCCCCCCGGGCTTTTGAATCCCCCGCAGGCTACTATTCCCGCTGACAGTCCTGCGGTGGCGGCGGGAAATGTTGAAACTTCGCAGCGCGTGGTCGATGTGTTGCTCGGCGCGCTGGGAATCGCCGCGGCGAGCCAGGGGACGATGAACAACCTGCTCTTTGGCGATCACTCCTTCGGTTATTACGAAACCATCTGCGGTGGGAGCGGTGCCACTGCCGAGGGACCCGGTGCGAGTGCCGTGCAGGTTCACATGACCAACACGCGCTCGACCGATCCGGAAATTCTCGAACGCCGCCACCCCGTGCGGTTGCATGAATTCAGCATCCGCCGTGGTTCGGGTGGGCCGGGCAAGCACTGCGGTGGCGACGGCATCGTCCGCCGGATTGAGTTTCTCGCACCCTTGGAAGTGTCGCTCATCACGCAGCGACGCGGTCCGCATCCTCCCTATGGCATCAACGGCGGCCAACCGGGCCAACTAGGGCGAAACACCTTGTTGCGAGCCGATGGGAAACACATCGCACTTCCTGGAATCTGCGAACTTGCCGTCCAACCGGGCGACGTACTGACCATCGAAACCCCCGGAGGGGGCGGCTTCGGTGCGCTGCCCACAGGGCCAATCAGTTTTTCACTTTAGGGTGCCATGCCCAC
>CALMBE010000289.1 GCA_937860165.1 uncultured Planctomycetaceae bacterium | reverse complement strand
CGCGTCGCGATGTCTAACACGGGAAGTTCTGGAGGGAACCCTATCAGTCCCCCTCGTGTCTAGTTTACAATTCAGTCCCCCTTCCCCCTTCCCCCTTTCTTCCCATGCTCGCCATCATCGACTACCAAATGGGCAATCTCCGCAGCGTTCAAAAAGGATTTGAACGGGTCGGTCATGCCGCGGCGATTACCAGCGATCCGAAGATCTTGGCACAGGCTTCGCACATCGTCCTGCCGGGAGTGGGGGCCTTTGCCGATGCGATTGCCGAGCTGAAGCGTCGTGACTTGGTCGAGCCGATTCGCGAATTCGTTGCCAGTGGCAAACCTTTCTTGGGGATTTGTTTGGGCCTGCAACTTCTGTTCGATCACAGTTCTGAAGACGGCGAACACGAAGGGCTCGGCATTCTCGCGGGCGACGTCCGTAAGTTTCAAGTCCCCGCCGAATACAAGGTGCCTCACATGGGTTGGAATCAGGTGCAATTCCGTCACCAGGCTCCCATCTTTCGCGGCCTCGCCAGTGGCACCCATTTTTATTTTGTCCATTCCTACTATGTCGTGCCGAGCGATCCGGCGGTTATCGATGGCGAAGCGGCCTACCCCGATCTGTTCTGTGCGACGGTTTGGCGAGACAATCTTTTTGCGACCCAGTTTCACCCTGAAAAGAGCCAACGCGACGGCCTGCAAGTTCTCCGCAACTTCGCGGAACTCAAGTAAGAGTTTCTACCAAATCTCCGTAGCATGGCCCCCCCCGGGCCGTGCGAAGCGAATTCCATTGAGCGCAATGCCGCAATGCCGGAGAATCGCTAAGCGTCACAGCCGCATTCTTTGCGACTTTGCGCCTTCGCGGCTCTGCGCTAAAAATCCCCCAAATACCGCCAGCCAATCACCTTCAAACCAGCATCTTGAAATCGCCCGCCCACTGTGCGATATTCGAGGCATTGGACTCATCCGCAACAACAATCTGGGTGGCACCGGGATGCAGATATGGCCGGCAATTGATCTGCGAGGAGGCAAGTGCGTTCGGCTCCAGCAGGGAGATTACGCCCGCGAAACTATTTTCTCCGACGACCCCGTCGCCGTAGCGCTCGGATTTCAGGCTGCTGGGGCGCGGCATTTGCACCTGGTCGATCTCGACGGGGCCCGCGATGGTCGGCCTACCAACTGGGAAATCGTTCGCCAAGTTGTCAGCGTTGTCGATCTCGAATGTGAACTGGGAGGCGGAGTTCGCAATCGGCAGGTCATCGAGCAGTTGCTCGAGCTCGGGCTCGATCGCTTGGTAATCGGCACTGCGGCGCTCAAGAACCCGGCTTGGTTCCGCGAGATGTGCTTAGCTGTTCCCGGCAAGCTCGTCTTGGGCCTCGATGCCCGCAATGGATTAGTGGCGACCGACGGCTGGCTCGAAACCAGCAGTGTCCGAGCTAGCGAGCTGGTCCAGCAGTTTAGCGACCTTCCCCTCGCGGCGATCGTGTACACCGATATCGCCACCGATGGCATGATGGCTGGCCCGAATCTACCGGAGATGGCTGCCATGCAGCGGCAGGTCGAGATTCCCGTGGTCGCCTCGGGAGGGGTGACGAATCTCGAAGACGTGCGAAATCTGGCAGAAGCAGGTTTGGCAGGTGCCATCATCGGTCGAGCACTCTACGAAAACACGATTGACCTCGCCGAAGCAATCACCGTAGGGCGATCCCTACAAGCAACCCATAAAACAAGAACACTTTGAAAAGTCCAACCACCAACCACTGACCCCACTCATCAACTTTTCCAAGGAGCAACCATGGTTAGGAATGTCTCTGATATTCGGAACATTGCCATCTGCGGGCACGGGAATTCGGGGAAGACGACCCTTGTCGATCAGCTACTCGTCGCCACCGGTGCTGCTACCAACAAGCCCAGCGTCGATGCGGGAACCAGCTTCTGTGATTTCGACGAGGAAGAAAAAAACCACAAGCACTCGATTGAATCGACCGTGGTGCATTTCGACCATGCGGGCAAACGAATCAACTTGATCGACACACCTGGCTATCCCGATTTCATTGGCCAGATGATCGGTTCGCTCAGTGCCGTCGAGACGGCATTGATCGCGATTGATGCCCACGCGGGGATCAAGGTCAATACGCGGCGTGCGTGGAGCGAGGCCGGCAAGGCGGGTTGCGGGCGGATCATTGTGATTACCAAATTGGATACCGACAACATCGACTTTCCCGGCCTCATTGCCGCGATTAAAGAGGTGTTCGGCTCAGGCTGTGCGTTGATCAATGTTCCGCTCGGGTTGGGGGAATCCTTGCACGGAGTGGCGAGCACGCTCACGCTACCAGCCGATACCAAAGGCGCGCCCATCGACCCCAAGGAGATTCACGAGTCGCTCGTCGAGTCCATCATCGAAGTCGATGAAGCCGTGATGGAGCGCTATTTCGAGGGCGAGATCCCCTCCAGCGAGGAACTTGCCAAGCTCATGGTGCAAGCGATTGCCTCGGGTTCGCTCACTCCAATCGTGTGTGTCTCGACCAAAAAAGACATTGGGATCAAAGAATTGATGGACTTCCTGGCGACCGAGACGCTGCCGCCGGATGCCGTGATTCGCCTGGCCACTAAAGATGGGGACACGGTCTCCTTGAAATCCGATCCACTGGCCCCCCTGGCCGCCCAAGTCTTTAAGACCCGGATCGACCCATTCGTCCAGCGTTTGAGTTTCATTCGCATTTACTCGGGGACACTCAAGAAAGATGCCACGATCGAGTCGCCCGGGGCCCGCAAGGGGATCAAGCTCGGTCCGCTGTTGAGCGTGCAGGCGAATCACACCGAACCCATCGACGAAGCGGGCCCAGGCGAAATCGTGGCGGTTGCCAAGTGCGAAGATCTGCACACGGGGAGTTCCCTGGGCGAAGTGAAATTGCCAGCGTTCAGTTTTCCGACGCCGATGGTCGGCCTGGCCGTCGCTCCCAAGGCGCGGGGCGACGAAGCCAAACTTTCGGGAGCGTTGCACAAAATTACCGAAGAAGACCCCACGGTCCACGTCGATCACGACCCCGAGACGAAAGAGATGGTGCTCACCGGCATGAGCGAGTTGCATCTCTCGATGATCCGCGAGCGACTCAAACGCCGCGATCATGTCGAGGTGGAAGTGAAGGAACCCAAAATTCCCTATCGCGAAACGATTCAAACCAATTCCGAAGGGAGCTATCGCCACAAGAAACAATCAGGTGGTGCGGGACAATTTGCTGAAGTGCATGTGCGGATGTATCCGTTCCCCGAAGGGGCCGACGCGACCGAGTTTGCCACCAAGGAACGATTTCCACAACTCAAGTCGTTTCACTACCATGAGAAGAACCATTTCTTGTGGCTCGATAGCGTGGTCGGTGGTTCCATTCCGGGCAACTTCATGCCGGCGATTGAAAAAGGTTTTCTCGAACGACTCAATCAGGGAGTGGTCGCGGGCTACCCGGTGCAGAATGTCTGTGTCGAAGTTCATTTCGGCAAAGACCATCCGGTCGACAGCAACGAAACCGCCTTCCGGATTGCCGGCAGCCGCGTCTTTGCCGAAGTCTTCAAGCAATCCAAGCCGGGGCTGTTGGAACCGATTGTGAATCTACACATCACCGTGCCCGCGGGGAATGTGGGAGATGTTTCGAGCGACCTCTCCGGGCGTCGTGGCCAGATGGTGGGGATGGAAACCGTCGGCGGTGGCATGACGGTTGTCGAGGCCAAGGCCCCCCTAGGGGAAGTCTCGACCTACGCCCGCACGCTCTCGTCGATGACGGGAGGGCAGGGGAGTTTCACCATGGAATTCTCTCACTACGAAGTCGTCCCCGGCAACGTGCAGCAAGAGATCGTTTCGCAGGCCAAGCTCAAGGTCGAGGAAGACTGAGCGAGCCACTCAGTCCCCTCGACTGGATCCCACTTCTGGACTGGTCGCTTAAGCGACCAGTCCGAATCGGATCAGGCCCTGCGTGTTCCGCGACCCACAAATGCCAAAAGCGCCGAGGCTAAGAGCACCGCGCCACTTGGCTCGGGGACGAATCCCAAATCAAGTTGGTAGAGCTGCGCGACATCCGCGCTCCCAGAAACTCGGACATAGTAATCGCCCGGATTCGTGAGCAGGAAGCCCTGGATGCTCTCGGCTACTCCCAGGCCGGCGAGCGCGGAGGAAGTCAGCAGATTCGTTCCGGTACTGTCGTACAAGAACAGAGAAAGATTGTTTTTCGACGCAGCGACGAACGACGTTTGCGTTCCCCCCTGGGGGCCTTCTTGATAGGTGGGCCCCAGCGGAGTGAGCACGATGTCGACGGCTCCAGAATTCGCAACCGAAAACTTAAAGTAATCGTGATCCCCCGAGTGGTTGATGCTGACAAAGTCGACATCCGTTGGTGCCACGGGGGCATCCAGGGCATCTTCGCCTAAAGTGAGTAACTGACCGGCAGCAAAAACGCCCAGATTGGTGGCGATGAGTGCCGTGTCGTTACCGCCACTTTCTTCAAAGCGGTCCCCGTAAAGCCGATGAATACCCAGGACATCGTCGAACTGCGGACCATCGAAGGTGGTGTCGAGAAACGGCTCCATGAGGTAGCGAAAGGTCGAAGAATCGAGATGATTGAGCCCCAGTCCATGGCCGATCTCATGCATCAACATGTTGCGAAATAACCGAAAATTGTTCGAGGAGTTGCCGTATCTTCCGACTTCGTCCGTGTCGATCACCATGTCGGAATTATTGGGGAAGGCGTTGTAGGCCAAGATCGTAAGGGACGTGATGCCATCGATATGGTGCCCGCCGATGCGATGGTCTCCCCGCACTCCCAGGCTGCCCGGTTGGCTCATGAAGGTACCTCCATCGTCCTGAGATTCATAGAGAAAGGTGAGTCCCGAAACCGCGTCCCAGCGATCAAACGCCGACTTCATGATGGGGAACCAATCCCGCTGAGTGAGATCCGCGCCCCCCGGGCTGCCGCCGCCAGGATGATGTATCCCATCCAGAAAGGCCCGCAGAGTGCTCGGGCCGGTAGGTTCGCCTTGGCCTCCACTGATGCTGACGCCATCTGGAATTACACTCCAAGTGAGTGTCTTCGGCTCGCGAAGGGGAGAGGACCCCGAGGCGGTTGAAGTCCAGCCGTTGCCCACGGTGCGGAACGCCGCTGTTCCTTCGT
>CALMBE010000288.1 GCA_937860165.1 uncultured Planctomycetaceae bacterium | reverse complement strand
CATCGGACTGAAGTGCAATATTTTTGTTGCGCGATTTGGGAGGCGACATGGAAAGCGACAGCATTACGCGTCAGATTCAGATCGATGCTGACTCGCAGCGCGTCTGGGATGCGCTGGGCGACGAGCCGCGCCCGGTGGCCCTCGACGAGCTCGAGCGCGACGGCCTCGACGTCGGCGGCGGGCAGGCCTGGGTCGATCGGGTCATCGCCCACCCCGCGATGCGGCAGTGGGAGGCCGAAGCGCTCGCCGAAACGGGGAACCACCGCCCCAACCGCCATCGTTATGCTGCGAGGCAATTAGCCAAGCGATTCCCTTTTGCATGAAAGGGGGCAACTTACCCGGCGGAGTTGGCTGGGGTTCTGGCTGCGGTTTGTGTTCCTCAGCGAGTTGATCGATGACTTGCTTGGTGGCTGCGGAGGCGGGGTCCGAGGGAACCGGTTCCGCTTGTAAGAAACTCAGTGGAAAACTGACCGCTAGCATAACCAACACAGCGCGAGACAACAATTGTCGAAACATGGGGGGGCTCCTGTTCACGGGAAGGAGAAGGGGGTGACTTCCTTCTTCGACGCATCCGAGGGGGGAAAAGTTCCCGAGAAAATTTTGCCGCTAAGCCGCAAGCGGTTACTGGGGGCGTGTGCGGCGGCGGCCTTGGGGTGCGAACATGGCTTGCACGATGCGGATTCCCTCGACGAGACGGTCGATTTCCTCGGGGCGGTTATAGAGATAAAAACTCGCCCGCGTGCTGGCCGAGATTCCCAACAGCTTGTGCAACGGCTGGGTGCAGTGATGCCCGGCTCGCACGGCGACGCCAAACTGGTCGTTCAGGACCTGGGCAAACTCATGGGCATGGATCCGCTCGAAGGCGAAACTTATCAATCCCGCGCGGTGCTCGGGCGCGGGTCCGAGGATTCGCAATCCTTCGATCTGGCTCAAGGCATCGTAGGCAAGCTGCGTGAGTGCCATCTCATGGCGATGAATGGCAGCGAGTCCCACGGACTGCAAGTAATCGACCGCCGCCGACATGGCGATGGCCGGGACAATCGGCGGGGTGCCGGCCTCGAATTTGGCGGGCAATTCGGCTGGTGTGAAACCATCCAGTCGGACCTCGTTGATCATGCTCCCTCCGCCCAAGAACGGCGGCATCGCGTCGAGCAATTGTTCCTTGCCGTACAAAACCCCGACACCCGAGGGACCCAACATCTTGTGCCCGCTGAACGCGAGAAAGTCGGCGTCGAGTTTAACGACATCGGTGGCTAGATGCGGCACACTCTGTGCGGCGTCGACCAACACGAGCGCCCCCACCGCATGGGCTTGAGTGATGATCTCGGCAACGGGGTTGATGGTTCCCAAGGTGTTCGACACGCTCGCCACGGCGACCAGTTTGGTCCGCTCGCTCAGTAATTTTTGAAACGCACTCATGTCGAGTCGGCCATCGTCGGTGAGGGGGACATGCCGCAAGATCGCACCCGTCTTGGTGGCGACTTGTTGCCAGGGGACCAGATTCGAGTGGTGCTCCATCACGGTGGTGAGGATTTCGTCGCCGGGGCGAAGGTTGGTTTCCCCCCAACTGCGGGCCACCAGATTGATCGAGCCGGTGGTCCCCTGCGTGAAGATGATTTCTCGCGCGTGGGCGGCCCCCAGAAACACGGCAATCTTCTCGCGGGCCTGCTCGTAAAGTTCCGTGCTCCGCTCGCTGAGGGTGTGAATCCCTCGATGCACGTTGGCGTAGTCGTGTTCGTAGACCCGCGTGATGAGTTCGATCACTTGTCGCGGACGCTGGGTACTGGCGGCGTTGTCGAGAAACACCAGTGGCCGACCGGCGACCAGATCGTTGGTGATGATCGGAAAGTCGGAGCGAAGCGACTCAGGCAGAAGGTGTTTGTTTGTGAGGGGCATTGGGAATGCTAAGCCGCAAGTGGCGGGAAGTTTCTTTTTACTTATGTCTAACGACTTACAACTTACGACTGACACCTACCGGTGAGTGCACCGCCGACTGCAATACTTTCCAGGACAATAGGCAACACTTTTGACGATTGGGGGTGAGCCGGGGGCCATACAACTCGAGCATGTCCTCGGCAGAAAACTGTTTCACTTCGTCGACCGATTTCCCCTGGAGTTTTTCCAACAACATCGAGGCCGAGGCCTGGCTGATGACGCAGCCTTCGCCACTAAAGTAGGCATCGATAATTTTTCCGTCGGCATCGAGTTTCAATTCGATCCGCACGACATCGCCGCAGAGCGGATTCTTATCTTCATGGGCATGCGTCGCCCCGGCGAGCGATCCGCGATGAAACGGATCTTCGTAATGATCGAGGATATGCTCCTGGTAAAGTTCTTCGTCGCTGGGCATGGGGGGGGGAAGAATGTAAAATGTGTGATGTGTGATTGCAGATGTGGGGGGTGGAGTGTCTAGAGCCGCGGCGAATTTCGATCTAGGTGGCTATTGGAACGGATGAGTCACGCAGTCGTTTAAGCCAATACTCGGGGTCGCGGCGGATTTCGTCCATAAGTCGGCAGGCACTTCCCTTGGGAGGTTTTTCGCCTTGTTCCCAATCTTGGACTGCACTGGCTGAGACTCCCAAAAACTGAGCAAAAATCTCTTGGCTTGCCCCCAGAAGATTCCGAGTTTTCTTGACCAGGCCTGGACTGTAGTTTTGGGAATCCAGTTTCAGTCGAATCGTTTTGCAGGTGAATCGCTTCAGACCATCCTCACTGTTCTCGACAGTTTCCACGAAGCCCTTCAATCGATTAGTAATCTTATTCCCAACCGAACCACGACACTGTTTGTTAGCCATGACTGTGCTTCCTCTGATGTCATTATTTCTGTCGATCCAACCAACTTCTCGCGCGCGCTAAGTATTCACGGATATCTTTCTTCTCACTTTCAGCAAGATCGTCCTTCTCACCTTTGCCATAGGCAACCACGAGCAACACGGTGAAGTATTCCTTGAAATACGCATAGCACACTCGAACTCCTTTGCGTTTTCCGATTTGGTCGTGCTCTTTACCAAACCGCAATTTGCGTAACCCACCGGTGCCGGGGACAAGTGACCCGCTCTCCGGATCAGCCATGATCATGATTTCCAGAGCCCAAAGATCCTGTTCGATGTCAAAACCAAGCGATTTCCAGTCATCCGCAAATTCGTCCAACTGAACAAAACGCAAAAAATCCTCGGGGCCGATTTCAGGGAGAGGAGCAACCATTGACAGCGTCTTTCGTGTTTTGCTCTCCCCATTCCCGCGAATAACATCGGGTTGAAGGCGTTTGGAACTCCAATCATACTGTACCGCCTAGCAGTACAATTGTCAAATCCAGGAATAGCTGAGGGTCGAGAGCGGAGAGTCCATAGCCAGAGATTTACTTCTCTCAACTCTCGTCTCTCTGCTCTCCGCCTATTTCTGGACTCTCAGCTCTCAGCTCTCGACTCCCCCGCTACCAGGCTTTGTCGCGGAGGATTTCGATGGCGGCGTTGCGGCCGCAGGCCCCCATCACGCCGCCGCCGGGGTGGCTGGCGGCTCCGCAGAGATACAAGCCCGGCACAGGGGTGCGGTGATCGGCCCAACCTGCGACGGGGCGGAAACAATAGAGTTGGTGGAGTGGCATCGCCCCCTGCATGATGTTGCCCCCGGTGATCCCGAAGGTCCGTTCCAAATCCAGCGGCGAGAGAATCTGGCGATGCTCAATCGCCCCCGGCACATTGGGGGCGTATTGGGCCAGGACTTCGATGCAGCGGTCGGCGAACGATTCCTTGATGTCGTCCCAACTCCCCTGGGCGAGTTTGTAGGGGGCGTACTGCACGAAGATCGACAGGATGTGCTTACCCGGAGGAGCCAAGGTCGTGTCGACACTGGTGGCCATCGTGCATTCGAGGATCGGATTCGCACTGGGGCGGCCATACTTGGCATCGTCATAGGCGAGTTCCAAATAATCCAGCGACGGGCCAATGTGCATCGTGCCATGGTGATGCAGGCCGACTCCGTCGCCGGGGACTGCCGTGAAGCGCGGTGGTACGCTGAGTGCGAGGTTGATCTTCGCCGAGGCCGAGGCGTAATCGATGCGCGCCACGGCAGCGCGAAACTCCTCGGGCAACACTTCGGGGGCCAGTAACTTCTCGAACGTCAGATGGGCATCGACACTCGAAGCCACCACGCGGGCCGTGAGTTGCGAACCATCTTCGAGGCCGACCCCGGCGGCCCCGTGCTTGTCGGTATGAATGGCGTGAACGGGAGACTCGCGGCGGATTTCGACCCCCAAGTCCACGCAGGCCGCTTCGAGGGCGTTGGCCAAGCCACCCATGCCCCCCTGCACGTAACCCCACACTCCGCGTGCCCCGCCGGCTTCCCCCATCACATGGTGCAATAACACGTAAGCACTCCCGGGTGCGCTGATTGGTGCAAACGCCCCAATGATGGCATCGGTTGCCAGGGTCGCGCGGAGGATGTCGGATTCGAACCAGCGTTCGAGAATTGGTCGAGCCGCTCCGGTGAGGAGTTCCACGGCTTCGGGGAGATCGGCCCCGAGCGATTTGATCGCCCCATACATGCCCAGCAGTTTCTTGCCGTCGCGGAGTCGCTTCGACAAACCGATTTCGCGCCACCCGACAGGCAGCGGCAGCGGGTCGGGGGCGGCTTCGGCGAGCACGGGTTCCAGGGTCGCCGCCACACGTTCCAAGAGGGCCTCGTAACGCGGATAGGCGGCGGCATCGCGGACGCTAAATTTGCTGATCTCGCGCTGGTTGAGGGCCGCGTCGGGTCCCATCAGCAGACTGCGACCATCGGCGAGCGGCGTGAACGACGACGGATTCCGCGGCAAAATCCGTAGGCCGTATTCCTTCAGGCACAAGTCTCGCAAGATTTGCGTTTGGAACAGACTAATGACATAGGCAGCGGTCGAAACCTTGTAGCCCGGCCAGAGCTCTTCGGTACACGCGCAGCCGCCGAGAATGTGGCGGCGTTCGAGCACGCACACCTTGCGGCCTGCCTTGGCGAGATATGCAGCCGCAACGAGTCCATTATGCCCCCCGCCGATAATGAGGCAGTCGTAGGTGCCATGCTTGGCCATCGTAAGTCACTTCCATGTCGGTGTTTATTGAGGCGGCTATTGGCTATCGGCTGTCGGCCAATCCAGTTTTCTCTGGCTGACAGCCGACAGCTAATAGCCCTATTCGCCCTGGCTCTTTTGCTGCTCAGAAGTCAATAGGAGCACTGAAACCGTGATTTTACACCGTTATTCCACATTTACCACGGGTTTAATTCTACAGCGCTAAGTCAAATGAATTTAGCCACGGACTAAACACGGATTAAACACGGCCATTGCAATCGTACGAGAGACGTTTTGCGTCCGTTACCGCGATGCTTTCTACTGCGAGAGGCATCACTCCCATTCATCCGTGTTTCATCCGTGAAATTCCGTGGCTTTCTTAAATGCTTCCTTGTTCAATCTAGCGGAGTAGAATAAACACACGGCCAATAGTGGTAATTCTGGCCCGATTGCGCTCCACCAGCAACTGAACTGCACCAACTGGTCCGGTTAGGAAAGCCTTGCCAAGCCTGGGCCCGACTGCTGAGTTTTGCAGCGGCGAAAGACGAAGATGCAAATGAATACAATGCTGTCGATTACTCACCAAATACATGCGGAGCGGTGGAGCTCCGCTTGGTGTCAGAACTTCGGCCACGGTCGACATGGAGGTCATGCGGCGATGATTCACGATTCGCTCCCACGGTTTGCTATTTTCTTAGGGGTAATCTCGGTTCAGTTTTCAATGTCCCCGTGCTTTGCAGCCGGTGCGCTTGAAAGCACAAGTTTCGATTCTGAATTCTCTGGTATTGCCGATGGGCTTGTCATCCCAGCCAGTTGCGACAATGGTTGCTGCGATCCTGGTTGCTGCGATTGCGGTTCGGTATGCTGCGACAGCGAGAAATTGCTGGGATTGTTCCGGCATTCGGACTGTTGCTACGACAGTTTCATCAGCCCGATGACCAATCCGGTGTTCTTTGAAGATCCTCGGACGCTGACCGAAGCTCGTGTGATCTATCTCGATCACGACGTCCCCGATGCCACGGGTGGGGGCGATATCGAATTGCTAGCCGTGCATCTGCGCGCCGCCCTCACCGAGCGACTCTCGATCATTGCCACCAAGGATGGCTACGCGACTTCCAGCAACGCCTTGATCCGCGACGGCTGGGTCGATGTGGCGGCGGGATTGAAATACAATCTCTACGCCGATCCCCAGGCCCAACGGCTCTTGAGCACCGGCATCACTTACGAGATGCCCGTGGGTTCGCCGCGTGCGTTCCAAGGGAATGGCGATGGGGAATTCCACCTGTTCCTCACCGGAGGTGCCGAGTTCCTCGACTACGGCCACTGGCTCAGTGCCTCGGGGATTCGTTTCCCGGCTGATGGCACGGTCGAAAGCAGCATGGCCTATTGGTCGAACCACTTCGACTACGAGTTCATCGATAACTGGTACGGCCTCACCGAATTCAATTGGTACAATTGGTACGATGCCGGGAACAACACGCTACTCCCGGGCATCGAAGGTGGCGATCTGTTTAACTTCGGCTCGGCCGGCGTCGAGGGGAACGATATCATCACCCAAGCGGTGGGCATCAAATACAAACGCAATCGCAATCGAGAACTGGGTGCCGCGTTTGAATTCCCACTTACGGAACGCAAAGACGTGCTCGAAAACCGGTTGACGGTGGATTGGATTCTGAGGTATTGAATTTTTGCCTTGCCTAAAGCTCGCCGTGTAAACGCCCAGGGATTGCCATCCCTGGGCGTTGGCTTTTTTACAGTCCCAGAATTTTGGCCGTGACCAGCCACTTGAG
>CALMBE010000287.1 GCA_937860165.1 uncultured Planctomycetaceae bacterium | reverse complement strand
AGTGCGGAATTTTCTCAACAGCCAAGCAGGCTCAGCCTCACCCACCCTACAGGCTGCGGAGAAGGCGGTAGGGTGGGTAAGACAGAGCCAACGTCGGCAAAGTTTGAGTTGTGTCGACTCGAACCCCCAAATCTAGGTGTTGTCAAAGCACTAGGCTTGCGTATATGAATGAGGGTTTCCAAGAGGGAGAACCAGAACGATGAGAGATATTCGCGTTGCTACCGCACAGTTTGAAAATCGAGACAACGACCTGGAATACAACCTTGGTCGAATCCGCGAACTAACGCGTCGTGCCGCTGAGCAGCATGCGGAAATCGTGAGTTTTCACGAATCATGTATTCCCGCGTACACTTGGCTTCAGCCGCTAGACAAACATCAATTGTTGGACGTTGCTGAGCCAGTGCCGGATGGGCCGTCTGTCAATCGGATGGTTGAAATCGCACGAGAGTTCAATATAGTGCTCATGGCTGGCTTGATGGAACGAGGTCGCGATGACCACGTCTACAATACCTACGTAACAGTTGGACCAGATGGCTTCATAGCGAAATACCGAAAACTACATCCCTTCATAAATGCCCACCTTTCGGCAGGTAGCGACTACGTCGTCATCGATTTACTGGGTTGTAAAATAGGTTTCTCGATATGCTATGATAACAATTTGCCAGAGAATGTTAGAGTCACGGCGTTGATGGGTGCGGAGATTGTTTTCATGCCGCACGTGACATGTTGTTTGCCTTCGGTCATGCCGGGTCGGGGAACCGTTTCTCGTGAGACATGGGAGAATCGTCATTCGGACCCCGTTCGGTTAAGGCAAGAATTTCGAGGGCCGAAGGGTCGAGATTGGCTGATGCGGTGGCTACCGACACGTGCGTGGGAAAACGGCGTGTATGCAGTGTTCAGTAATCCTATCGGTTGGGACTATGACACCGTCAAGCCTGGGTTAGCAATGATAATCGACCCCCACGGTGAAGTGCTCATAGAGAGCCACGCTCTGGAAGATGACGTTGTTGTCGGACTGCTAACATCGGATAAAACAGAGAACGCGTCCGGGAGACGCTACCTCAAAGCTCGCCGTCCAGAGTTGTATGCAAAGCTAGTGGAGCCGCAAGAGTCAGTCACACTTCCAGGCTGGTCAATGGAACGGAAGTAACCTCCAATAGTACGCGGCGGTTACATCGCCAGCAGTTAGAAACCGACTGAAGCTACGACGCGTCAGTGAAACGCCGACGCAGCGGCGGTGACTGCCAATCCGACGCTAGCCCAACTTCCTCAACAAGGGGTCGAAAGAGCTATAATCAATAGTTAACGCGGCGGCAAAAAGGCTGTCTTCGAATGGCGTCGGCGGGGATTTTTGTCCGTTTCACTGCGCGACGCTTGTTTCTAGCGGCGATTGCCCCAGGGGACAGCTTATAACCAGCCCTCGTTCATCCAACTCAAAGTCTTCCAACGTGAGCTTGCCTTGATGCTTTCCTTTGGCGTGGCATCACCCGTGGAAACAATCACCACCCCCAGCAAGATCATCCAGACACTTCTGCGCAATCCTCGGACAAACCTCTGGATGACACGCAGGCTACTAACACGAACGGGTCTGATCGAACCCGCCATTGTTCCCTGTGGCATGGAAAACCCTGCTGGAATCATGTGAGAAATTGTTGGCCTGCCCCCTAACAAAGCACTAGGGGTGAATCACCAATGTACGACTGGGAAGCAGCTTCGTTTAGCCGAATTTAAGTTGCGTAAGCCGCGATGCAGCAGGCACGTCCAAGTAGACGGTGACTTTTCTGTGGAGATTCAAAATGGACGCCGGCACGATCGGAGAAACCTCCCCTTCCAAGGCGTCACACACGGCGACGGCTTTTCGTTCGTCGGGTACCGTGCAGATGATCGATTCACTCTGCATGATTTGATGAATACTCATGGTAATTGCCTGTTGAGGTACTGCCTCGATGGAAGGGAACCAGCCCTCATTACACTGTTGTTGCCGACAACCAAGATCCAAAGTAGCCACGAAATAGGGTAATCTCGTATCAAAATCCGCCGGAGGATCATTGAACGCCAGATGACCATTTTCGCCGATCCCCACGAAGGCTACGTCGATCGACGTTTGGCTGATGATCTTGCCCAAGTATTGACACGTTGCCTGGCAATCTCCTTCTCCATCGATGTAGTGAAAGGCCGTGAGCGGACAAGGAAGTTGACTCACGAATCGTTCCCATAAATACCTGCGAAAGGAAGCAGGGTGCGTTGCCGGGAGCCCGACATATTCGTCGAGATGGAAGCCAGTTACCCGGTGCCAGTCGATGTCTGGTTCTCGAGCAAGTGCGGAGAGCATTTGAAGTTGCGAAGAACCAGTAGCGACCACGATGTTAGCCGAGCCTTGTTTGGCAATCGCTTCCCGGATTAACTTGGCACCGTCCTCAGCGGCACTCATGCCCATCTCTTGCTTGGTTCCGAATACTTGCACATCCATAATCTCTGTACCGAGCTATAACCGAAAGTTGTGTTCTGGCTGAATAAAGAAAGGGGGCGTATCCTGCTGGTGATTTGGTTTTTTTCTTCACTAGCGGCCCGCACCCACAAGTGGGTACCCGGGCAACGGAGGATACGCCATGCGACAGGTTACGCCAGAATCGCTTTCCAGTCCAGCCAGCGAGTTGGATCCCGAGGTGGTGGAGTTTCCGAGCACAGTTCGGGACGGCTCAGGCGACTCGCCGTAGCAAGTCGACCCCCATTCGCAGCCACCCGCAGCAGCCGGAAAACCCAGGAAAACAAGCCGATCTCCTCACACCTCCACCAAATCTACCCACAGATTCTGCTGAGGAGGCAAAACAGGTATCATGCAATGGGAAACGATGTTCATTCCAGTGCAATTGAAAAAATCATTGAACTTTCAGAGCTATCTCGGCGAAGATTCCAAGGGCAATTCAAACTGACCCACTACCTACTTTTCACTGCATCTTGCGGGCTATTTTATGTTAGACTATCTCCATCTTGCTGTCGCAATCGGGGCCATCATCTTTGGAACCAGCTTGTTACGTTTGCATCCTTTCCTGGTGCTGCTCGTCGTGGCGATTGGCATGGGTTTCTCTGCGGGGCTTGCACCCGCAGAGGTAGTAAAATCGATCACATCTGGCTTTGGAGACACCATCGGCTCCATCGGAATTGTGATCGTCTGTGGCACGATCATTGGTCAGTTTCTTGAGCGCTCTGGCGCCGCACTCGCAATTGCCGAACGACTCGTTCGCTCCTTGGGCGCCTCACGCACGCCACTGGCGATGAACTTGACGGGATATGTCGTGTCGATACCCATTTTCTGCGATTCCGGATTTGTGATTCTCGCCCCCCTCAATCGTTCTCTCAGTCAAGCAGCCAAGGTCCCTACCACGCTGCTGGCGTGTTCTTTGGCCTTTGGCCTCTACTCCACGCATGTCTTTGTCCCACCCACGCCTGGTCCACTTGCCGCAGCTGCTATCCTCCAGGCCAATGTCGGATTGGTGATGTTACTTGGTTTGGCTGTATCCTTGCCCGTGGCTTTGAGTGGTTGGGCGTATGCCTCTTTTGTCCATCGCAAGATATCCCCATCCCTTCTCGAACTCCCCCAGGTCGCTACCGACACCCAGACTCCGTCCACCAATCGCGTTCCGGGAAGAGTGCTGCCGTTTCTTGTGCCCCTGACACTCATTGCCGTAGCGGCAATCGTCCAAGTAGTTCCTGCTTCTTCGCTGGGCACTTTCTGGGTGTCGCTTATCGGGTTTCTTGGCCATCCCGTGATTGCTCTGCTGCTGGGAGTTGGGCTCGCACTCTTGGCCGCCCGACAATGGGAGCCGTTGCACAA
>CALMBE010000286.1 GCA_937860165.1 uncultured Planctomycetaceae bacterium | reverse complement strand
AAAACCCCCCGGGGGTACGGTGGTCCGTAGGGGGGGGACGCATCACGACCCCCCCCCCTCTGAAAGTCTCCAAAGTATATTCGAGTTGTGTTGTTGGTTGACTCAACTTCAATCCCATCTGTGCGTACCGCAATCCCTGCCGACTCTTAGGCTTGTGGCCTGCGGTTTCGATTTCTTCCGTGTGCTGGTTGTCTGTTGTCGAAGCCTAGAAGTGCCTTGTTTGGCAATTTTGTTAACTGTCGGATATGGACCAGGACGTATGCGTTATTGCTGGATCAACTACCAGCCCGTTGCCTGGATAAACTCCTCGTGGGAGAACCACCTTTCGACACTTCATACCCCAAGACGCGGACAACCGCCTTGAGGGGGGACTTCTCTACTCCGCTGGGAGGTTTTAACCAGCGTGCTTTTTTTACACGATTCTTTTTTTGGTCTGGAGAAAAAACCGTCGCAACATAACCAGCCCACTTGCTACAATGCAAAGCGGGGACAACCAGCCCTCCCTATCATGGCCCGTCGGGTGAGTTTCATCCGGCGGGTTGTTTTTTTTCATTCCTCGAAATCAATGTCCCGAAGGACGCTATTCACGGTGTTTCGCACCCCAGCGAGAAAATGTGCGTCCTTGCGCTCGGCTTCAATTTCAAAGGCGAGCGCTTCTCTATCAATCACGCTTTCAATTGTCTGCCTGACGATCTGCTGAAAAGTCTCGGGGGGGAGCGCTTCCAACTCGAAAACATTGTCGCCATATTTCTGGGAAAACGACTTGTAGCGACTGCTCGATTTCTTCGCCTGCATTCCAGGTGGAAGCTTGAATTTCTTCACTTGCTCTTGGGTCAGTGCTGCTTTAATAGCATGAATTGTTGAGATCCCAAAATCGTCACGCATCGACCGCGCGAAAGACTCCGCGATAGATTCTCCCTCCGGATCGAAGTCACTGACGATCAATAGTACCAGCTTTTCTTTGCCGCTCGCCAAGTAGCGGTCGGCCATCGCGGCCCTTGGTGGCAGAGAGCAAAAACCACGGCCAATTGTTAGCGGGATCGTGTACTCCGCTGCGATGGGTCTCAGGATCGACAACACCGTATTTTTTTCACCAACCAATTCGATGTGATTGGGTTGCGACTGCATGAGGTCGCGGTAATAACCACGAAACATGCTTCCCAACTCACGATCAATAAACGAGCGCGAAGTGTGATGCACGTCCCATATAATTACAGGGCGAGTTTCGTCGCCAATAGCTTCCATGGGAATCAGCCCCGCCAATCTGGCCCGCGTCAAAATATCAGTGAGGTCTTTGTAAGAAGCCAGGTCGTTTTGGTAACGGGACTGAGGTTTTCCCGCGTGCCTCAATGGCGGGGCGTTGAGCAATCGATAATGAATGGCACGGTCATTGGTCGGCCAATACGGCTTCAGTTTCTCGATGATTTCGACCACTTTGTCGATAAATTGTTGCTTTGCGGCGCTGATCTCGCACCGAACCCGGCCAAGACCGGGTTTCAGGCTGCTAACCCCTACAGCCGCTTTTTCTCGGCGGTAATAATGCAATTCAGCGACCGCATTTTCTTCGCTGGTCCCAACTATTTCTTCCCGCAATCGCTCGGCATTGGTTTTTTCGCGCTGCCGGTTGTGCTCGCGCAGCAGACGGACGAAGCCATCGATATCGTCGGCGCGCTTGATCGGCAGTACTCGGCAATAGATTTCTTTGAGGCCCGCCAATTTGGTCGCTGCGTGCCGCCGGTGGCCGCTGATGATGTATTTGTCGGCGGTCACGACGATTGGCTCCAATAATCCGCGCTCCTTGATCGAACTGGCAAGCGCCTGAATGTCAGCCGAGGCGATGTCAATTGGGCGATAAATAGCGTCGTTTTCGGGGGAGGGCGTGATTTTGGAAATTGAAAGACGGACTAGATCGTCTTTCAATTTCCGCGCGTTCGTTGACGGCTTCGATTTCGTCGATGTAGAATGTTGTTGCACTTCCGGTGCCTCCAAGTTTTTCGCCCGCTTCCGCTGCAAACGGGGCGGGCATTTTTATGCGCCCGCGAAACGAGTGGG
>CALMBE010000285.1 GCA_937860165.1 uncultured Planctomycetaceae bacterium | reverse complement strand
GGCGGTCGCAGTAGCGACCTGACCCGGGGCTAAATGCTTGTATCCCTGCCGGGATGAGGATTGTGCCCCTACAGGACAACTGCAATTTGCAGGACGGGTATTTCAACCTGCAAGCACGGCAACTTCAAGGTCACCCACTTAAATTTCTGAAGTACCTTAGCAGTTAAATCCACAAGTTTTTTTCAATCAACAAAAAAACACGCCTGAGGATTTCCGGCGAGAGAAGCCCTCAGGCGTGTTGAGGCATGTTGGTGATCGTTGCTGGCGGATTCTGCGACCCGCGATCAAAACACGTCCAGAATAAAGTGGTGGCCGCTGTGGTAGAGGCGGCGATTGGGATAGTAGTTGTGCCATCGCTTGTTGTAGACCGGGATTCGCATTTCGGGCGGATAGCGGTGGTACAGCGAATCGGCGCTGCGGTAGTACTCGTTTCCCCAGAAGTTCTGAGGGTAGTACACATACGGATAGTGATAGAAGCGATCCCAATCTTGGGTGTTGTACGATTGACCCCAAGAACGGCCATAGGCTTGTTGGGCCGAGGCGGTGCTGGAATCGGCCACGCAGCAGGCGAAGGCCCCTGCGCAGCAAACGGCAAATAAAATCCGGCGGACCATCGAATTCCCCCCTCGAAGGCATGCGGGTAGCGGGACGTCACGGCGAGGATGCCACGACGTAGTGTGTTCACGATTTAGAATCGGCAGACGGAAAAGGTCGGGTTGAGGGAATATCCGGAATAACCGTTAGAATTGGCAGGGCCGGGCGAGGAATGGGAAGCTAGCGTCGCCTACTGCTGTTGGTGGTAATTTGCTTGGAAGTTTGCCTCTCAGAAAAAAATGTCTTGCTTTTCAAATTCGCAACTACGGCACGCGAGGCATGTCCGCACACAAAAACCCCCGGATAAGCAGTCTCCTGTATCGAGCCCTGCTTTTTCTTTCTTTGGCGTTGAGATATGATAAAATTGGAGTGCCAAGACTGTGATAGCTAGATTGTCCTTGTTTTTTCCTGCCATGGTCGAAAACGTCCAACTACATCAAGCGACTTTGCATGACCTGTGCCGCAAATTCTGCGTGCGCCGTCTGGAGTTGTTTGGCTCGGCGGTGACGGACCATTTTGATCCCGTTGCTAGCGACTTCGATTTTCTCGTCGAGTTCGAGTTGAATAGCCCGTTGGGGCCCTTCCACCAGTATTTCGATCTTCTGCTGGCCATGGAGGAATTATTTGGTAGGCCAGTCGACCTTGTGGAAGCTTCGGCCATTCGCAACCCCTATTTCCGCCAGGCTGTCGAGCGCGGACCACGGACATTGCTTTATGCGGCGTGAGTCCACCACCAAGTTGCTTGAAGACGTCCGCATTGCCGCCGCGTTTATCCACGAACATACTCTCGGCATAACATTCGATAACTATTTGGCAGAAGACTTGTTGCAGCCGGCCATCGAGCGCTACTTTGAAATTATTGGCGAAGCATTAGTACGGCTGCGCCACAGTGACCCCGAACACTGTTGCTGATTCCCGACCATGCTCAAATCATCGCTTTTCGTAACGTCCTGATTCACGGCTACGATGCAATCGATCATCGTCGAGTCTGGGATGCCATCCAGAATAGTCTTCCTCAATTGCAACAGACCGTGACCTTGTTATTACGAGGAAACAGTCCCGACTCGTGAACACCTACACCGGCCGCTTCCCCGCCACCAGTTCACGTTCCCAGTCGTCCATCAGCGGCCAGTCGAGGGCGCAGGTGCCGAAGTCGGCCATGTGGAGATAGCCTTCCAGGCGGGCGATGGTGCGGTCGATGAGGGCGTTGTCCTTGCGGAACACGGGGCCGTGGCTGGGCAAGAGCCACTGGATGTCGCTTTCGCGGATCCTGGTGAGCGAATTGATAAAGTCGGGGATGCTACTGCCGTGATGGGCGTCGATGGCCCCCACGCAGCCATCGCGGAAGAGGTTGTCGCCAGAAAAGAGCAGATCCCCCAGGCGGAGTGCGAGCTGGCCATCGGTGTGCCCGGGGGTGTGCCAGACTTCGAGTTCGAGATTCCCCAGCCGAATGATATCGCCATCGTTGACTTGGTGTTCGATGGCCACGGCAGGCATTTCCATGTGGATATTCTGGGCCGAGATTTCTGCAAACGTGGCGACCTTATCGCCGGTCTCTAAGTGCTTGGCCGAGAGCGGGTGGCAGGTCACGCTGGTCTTGAGAATCTGCTTGGCCTTGGCCAAGCCTTGGATGTGATCGACGTCGGCATGGGAGGCGACCAGGGTTTGGCACTTGCTGAAGGGAAAATCGAGTTCTCGGATCAACTCGATGCAGTCGTCGACGGCGTCTTCGTAGCCGATATCGAGTAACAGCCAGTCGCTGTCGTCGTAGATCAAGTAGACGCAGCAAGTCAGGCGTCGTCGGGCCTGATGATTGAGCTCGATCACATGCGGGAATAATGGGTTTCGCTCGTGCATAATTGCTGCGTGATGAAAAAAGTTGAAAGCCTGGGACAGGGAGGGGCCCTGCCTGCGAAGTCACCCTTGGATTCTAAGGGGCGTGGCAACCATTCCGCAACCGCCGGGAGGAAATCCGGCCTCACAGAGGCCAGCCACAGAGTTTCTCCACCAACAACCAGCGCCTGGTTACTTGTGCATTGTCAGGGTCATAATTTCGAGTTCTAATCAGCGTGGCACGAGTTCCGAGTCGTGCCACTCTGGCGATGCCCCGAATTCTTGGCTTAGACAATGCCTAGTGCTTTGACAAAGCGTTATTTTGGGGTGCCATGCCCACGCTGGTACTCCGG
>CALMBE010000284.1 GCA_937860165.1 uncultured Planctomycetaceae bacterium | reverse complement strand
CGACCCAGGGTAGCCCGCCTACGGCGAACAACCCTGGGCTGAACGATGAAATCCCGTTGGGATAAACACCAATTGCATCCAAGGGGAAAGTTTCACATCCCATCTGCCACAAGGACCTCCCACTAAAATTCCTGAAGAACCTGCAAATTATACCTGACTCACATTGCCTGTCAGCTAGCTCGATCACAGACTTTCCGCGATAAGCTCGGCCAAATCTCGCACCTTTGGGGGTTCGGACGTGACGGTTTCCAGGCCTGTTCGCAGCATGACTCGGCAAAAAGGACAAGCCGTCACGACGGTACTGGCTTCTGTCGCCACGGCCTCGCGGGCACGGATATTTTCGACTCGGTCTTGTCCTGGCACATCGACCCACATGGCTTCGCCACCAGCCCCACAACAAAACGATTCGCTACCATGACGCGGCATTTCCACGGGTGCCGAGCTTGTCACTCGCTCAAGTGCGCGACGCGGAGGCTCCACGATGCCGTTGCCTCGGCCTAGGTAACACGGGTCATGAAATGTTACTTGTTCTTGATTCAACTTCATCGGTGCGAGGATTCCTGCGGTCATCAGTTCGGCGAGGTATTCCGTGTGGTGAACAACATCCCACGTAGCTTGTGCCGCCAGTTCTGGATATTCATTGCGAAACATATTCAAACAGTGAGGGCAGTGCGTCAGGATGCGACCCACCCGATGTCGGCCAAGCAAATCAATGTTCGCGGCAGCCTGCTGCCGAAACAAGCCTTCCTCGCCTAATCGCCGTGCTGGATCACCGGTACATCTTTCGCTACAACCGAGCACGCGATAGTTGATACCCAGGTGGTTGAGAATCTTGACCATGGAACGTGCCACGGCCTGTCCGTCCGCATCGAAACTGCCTGCACAGCCAATCCAATAAAGCAACTCGACCGGCTGATCCTCCTCCGCCGTTTGGACATCGAGACCGCGCGCCCACATCATGCGTTCGGAATTGGGCCTACCGAACGGATTCTGCGATGATGCCACGCCTTCAAAAACTTGTTCGGCCGCCTCGGGTACAATCCCCCCCTCGACGCGTGCGCGGCGCAGGTCGATGATCTTGTGATAGATGTCGATCCCCACGGGGCAAACATGGTTGCATCCGCCGCAAGTCGTGCATGACCAGAGCGTATCATCTTTGATCCAAGACAAGGGTGATCCCTGCGGACCTTCATCCATCGCTGCGCGAACAGCGAGCACGACCTCGCGTGGTTGCAAGGGTTTGCCTGCCGCATTGGCGGGACATACCGAGACACACCGCCCGCAAGTAGTGCAGGCATCGGCCTGCAAGAGATCGGTGTTACTCATCTCGTGCCAGAATGCCGTGCCCGGGGTTGTAGTGAGCGCTGGTGTACTCAACTGGCTTAAAGGTCGCGTGGATTTTTTCAGAAGGTTCAGTGTGCTGTAAACGGCGTGGGCGAAAAACCGCCAAGGTAAAAGTGCAAACAACACGATACACAGCACAGCGTGCAGACCCCACAACCAACGGTGCAGGGTCAATAAATCGTCCCCCGCTAAACCAACCGACCGCAGCAACCGGGCGATCGAGTAGCCGACGACACTCCACTGCTCGAATACCGGTAGTCCTTGCGCAATCCGGGTGGCTTCGAGCAAGAACCCGCTGATCCCAATCGCCAGCAGGAGCCAAGTGAGCGCCTCCACCCACCATTGCCGGAGTAGGGGGTCTGTCTGCCAGACATGCCGACGCCAGGCAAACATGCCCAGACCCACCAGGAACATCACGCCACCGACGTCCACAATCAGCGAGGCAATTTGATAAAACCTGCCGTAAAAAAAATGGAGGGGTGTGTCGTGTTCCAAAAAGACGAGGCAGGTTCCCCAAAACAGAATCACAAACCCGTAGAACGTCAATAGATGAGCGACACCGGCAAACGGGTTGCGACGTAGTTTTTTCTGAAACAAGAGCTCACGGAACAATTTGCCCCACCCGAGCTGAGCTGATTTGTTCGCATCAGGGCGGCCCCGTCGATGCAATTGAAGCCGACGGAAAAACCCTGCGATGGCGAGAATGCTGGCAGCAGCGACCAAGACATAAAAAACCGTGGCCATCCACCCTGGTACATTTCCCAGAATCTCGCGCGTGATGTCTTCGTTTCCAAACATATTTCGTAATCAATCACGGGTTAAATCAACGGGAGTTCACGACCGAGTCGGTTTGCTTGGCAGTCGCTGCCAGCATCGAGTCCAGTTTGAGCAGCGTTTCCCGCCAGTCGGCGACCAATCCCAGATGGGCGACGCGAAAGATCGGTGCTTGCGGGTCTGTATTAATCGCAACTATATGCCGACTTTGCGACATACCCTCAAGGTGGTGACTCGCGCCGCTGATCCCGCAGGCAAGATACAATTCGGGCCGGACCGTTTTACCCGATTGCCCGACTTGGCGCTCGCGCTCAACCCAGCCCAAATCTACAGCCATGCGGCTGGCTGCCACACCGGCATGCAGACGTTCCGCGATAGTTCGCAGCAATTCAAAACCATCTCGGCCACCTACTCCCTGACCACCGGCCACCAGCCGTGGCAGATGCTGGATGTCCGTCTTCGCCGGATCGGCTGCGATCAACTGTGATTTCAGAATCGCTTCGGGCTCAGCCGTGACGAGCAGCTGGCGAAGGAACCCACTGCGTGTCGAATCCGCCGGTCGAGGTTGGCCAACGTCCTTGTTCAAAACCAGGATCGCCGATTGATCTCCCGACAAATCGGCCTGGTATGCGCGTTTGCCATCCAAGTGGAGTGCCGTCACC
>CALMBE010000283.1 GCA_937860165.1 uncultured Planctomycetaceae bacterium | reverse complement strand
GGCATAGGTCTCGGCTGAGGCAGGAAAACGGCGGGCGCGGACATCAGCTGCATAGGCGGCGGCGGCCTGTTCGACCACACCCTTGAGGTCGGCATAGCGCCGCACGAATTTCGGTGTCCATTCAAACAGGCCCAAAAGGTCGTCGGTGACTTGGAAGGCGTCGGCACGGTGGAAGTGAAAATGGTCATGATTCCGCCCTGGACTCCGGACCGCATGACCGAGGACGCCCGCGATCAATTGGGAATTTTTTAGTCGAGGGCGGAGAGTCAAGAGTCCAGAGCCCGAAGTGTACAACATCGGACCGATGCGTCTCTGGGCCGATTAGTTTTAAAATTGTCATCGGGATCATGCCGATCCCAGGTACGCTCTGCGCGGGAATGACAACTAAGGCAAACCGAAAACTGATTGGCCCTGCGATGCGTCTCTGGCTCTTGACTCTCGACTCTTAGCTCTTAGCCATGCAAATTCTCCTCTACGAGTGGATCACTGGCGGTGGACTGGTCGAAGAACCCAGTCCTCTTCCCGCATCGCTCTTGGCCGAAGGCGAAGCGATGCTGACGGCACTGGCTGCTGATTTTGCTTCGCTTCCCCAGTCGCAAGTGACCGTGCTCCGCGACATTCGGCTTGATGCATTCCCCGGTACTGAGTGCGAAGTCGTCGAAGTGCATTCTCGCGAGCACCAATATCAGGAGCTACTGCGACTGGCAACAGGCGCGGACCTCACGGTGGTGATTGCCCCGGAATTTGATGGAATCCTGGAGAAAACCACTAAATCCCTCCGCAAAGTCGCCCGGCGACTTTTGGGTTCCAGCGACGCGTTCATCGCGATCGCTTCCAACAAACAAACTACCGCTGAACATTTAGCCGCCGCTGGGGTGCCCGTCCCCCGGGCAATTCGGATCGAGGCCGACACTGAGAAACTTCCTGCCGATTTTCCTTATCCTGGGGTGCTCAAACCCTTGGATGGCGCGGGTTCGCAACACACTTATTTAGTACACAATTACCGCGACGAACCCCCCGCACATCCTTGGCCTCGCCGGCTGGAAGTTTTCCATCCGGGCCTGGCAGCCAGTGTCGCGTTCTTGTGTGGGCCCAACCATAGAATTCCCCTGGCGGCGTGTCGGCAACACCTCACCCAAGATGGTCGCTTTGGTTATCTGGGTGGCTCACTGCTTTGGGAAACTGAATTGGCGGCTCGGGCAACATCGCTCGCCCAGAGGGCCCTGGCAGTATTGCCCCCCGCTGTGGGTTACGTCGGAGTCGATTTGGTCCTGGGTAATGCCTCCGATGGAAGTGAGGATGTCATCATCGAAGTGAACCCGCGACTCACGACTTCGTATGTCGGCTTGCGAGCCATGACCGACGACAACCTTGCCCTGGCTATGCTCGAAATCGCAGCGGGTCGGGAGTTTCTGCCCCGTTTTCGTCGAGACCCCTTAGAATTCTCCGCCAAGGGTGCCGTGCGACGCCCCTTCGGATAGGATGGCACCATGAGCAACATCCTTGCACTCGACATCGGTGGCGCGAACATCAAGTTGGCAGACGGCAAAGGCTACGCGGCGAATTGGCCCTTCCCGCTGTGGAAAAACCCCGAGCGACTTGCCGACCAAATCGCCCACTGTCTTGCCGCGGCTCCCCCTGCCGATCAGCTTGCTGTGACCATGACCGGTGAGCTTTGCGATTGTTACGCCACCAAATCGCACGGCGTGCGCGACATCGTAGCGGCGACAAATCAAGCCGCCGACAGAAAGCAGGTTGCCTTTTATCAGACAAACGGTCAGTTCGTCTCGGCAGAAACGGCGATGGCCACGCCATTGCTCACAGCCGCCAGCAATTGGCATGCCCTCGCCAGTTTCGCTGCCCGATTTTGCGATGGCAAGCCCGGATTACTTGTTGACATCGGCTCCACGACCGCCGACCTCATTCCGATTCAATCCGGTCGAGAAGCAGCGCGAGGCCGTACCGACACCGAGCGATTGTTTCGCGGCGAGCTTGTTTATACTGGGGTGCTGCGGAGTCCCGTGTGCGCGGTTGTTGATCACCTTCCCTGGCGAGGTCATCGCTGCCCGGTTGCCCAAGAACTATTTGCCACCACTGGCGATGCGTATTTATTGCTCGGTGAACTGGCCGAAGTTGCGAACGACACGAACACCGCCGACGGAAAACCCCACACTTGCAGTTTCGCCCACGCCCGACTGTCGCGCATGATTTGTGCGGACAGCGAAATGGTGACCCGAGAAGAATCGCGAGACTTTGCCCTGCACGTTTGCGAAGCCCAACTCACCATGCTGGAACGCGCACTGTCCCGAGTGGTCTCGGCCATGCCTTGCGCGCCGCAGGTATTGGTGCTCAGCGGTCAGGGTGAATTTCTCATGCGGCGATTGCTCGAGCGACTTGGGTTGGCGGTGCATACGATTTCGCTTACCGATGAATTGGGAACCACAGCGAGCCAGTGTGCCCCGGCCCATGCCCTCGCAATTCTGGCAAATGAATTGCGCCACTTCCCCAGTCCCCAGTCCCCAGCCCACACTTTCCCATTGCGAGTGGTGAAAGTTGGAGGCAGTTTGTTCGATCTGCCTGACCTAGGCAAGCGTCTGACAAAGTGGCTTGATTCACTTCCACCGGCCCGCAATATTTTCCTGACCGGAGGCGGACGCCAAGTCGATGAGATTCGCCGTCGTCACACGGTCGAGCCACTCGACGAACATGCAGCCCATTGGATGTGTATCGCAGTGATGAACGACACGGCACGTTGGCTCTCGGAGCATTGGAATCCTGCGGTGTTTGTGGAAGATCTGAGCAAAGTCAGCGAGCTGCAAACACCATGGATTCTTGCGCCTCGCGAATGGCTACAGAAAGTTGAACCGCAACAACCCGGCACGCGGCTGCCCGAATCCTGGGATGTTTCCAGCGACTCGATCACCGCCCGCTTGGCGATTTGTTTAGAAGCCGATGAGTTGGTGCTGCTCAAGAGCGCGGAACCACCCAGCAATGATCTGCAATCCCTTGCCGAAGTCGGCTACCTCGACCGCTTCTTTCCACAACTGGCTGCAGAATTGCCTACGGTGAGGATGGTAAATTTACGGATAAGTCGCTAGCTACCAGGTGCTAGCGTTTTATCAAAGTGTTATTTTGGGGTGCCATGCCCACGCTGGTACTCCGGCGTGGGCATGGTATCGCAAGCAAGCATGGCCACAGCGGAGTACCGCCGTGGCCATGGCACCCTCATTTGTTTTGTTTGACAATGCACCAATCGCTAGAAATTCCAACTAGCGCCTAGCGCCTGATAACTAGCGCCCCCCTACTCCATCTTGATCCACTCGGCGGGCTGGTGCTCTTGGGCCTCGGCCACGCGTTTGATATCGGCCAAGTGCGTAGCGATGCACTTTTTCATAGGACCCAACATCAGCAGCGACAGCGGTGACATCAATTTTGCAACGAGACTTGTCGCCTGGCAATCGAACAGAATCTCCACCGTGGTTCCCCACACGTCGGGGGTTAAGGTATGCAGGGTTTTGTAGTGCGCACCACAGGAATCGCACTCCACAGTGTAACCGTGGGGTGGATCGAAAGCAGTGATCTCGAATTCTTCGGTTGCCGTTTTGCCAAACATCTTGCGGGTCTCGCGATATCGAGTTCCAACCCCCACCGGTCCTGCTGTGAGAATCTCCACGCACTCGATGGCGGAAACATTTTCGGCAGTGTGAGCCAAGTCACTCAACACGGTAAACACAATTTCGCGCGGGGCGGTGATGTGCGTGGAAACGATGAATTTGGACATGGGAGTTCCTTTGAGAAAAGTCGCGAGTTTCTGGATAATCGCTCGTGCCCCACAACTCGAAACTCGCGCCTCCCCATTCTACCCCCGCACTCATTTCTTGGCGATTAAGCCGCGCAGGGACCGCAGATTGATCACATCCAGGTCTTCCCCATTTTCCTGCCCCTTGGGAGTTTCCATATACATCGGGATTTTGGAAAAACGCCGGTCATTCAAGAGAAAACGAAACGGTTCGAACCCCATCAGGCCGCGCCCAATGCCTGCGTGGCGATCCACCCGCGACCCCAGCGGCTTGAGACTGTCGTTCAGATGAAACGCCTTCACTTGCTGGACACCCACGGTCTGGTCCAATTGCCGCATGGTTGCGCGGTAGTTTTTCTCGGTATCCAGCGGATAACCCGCCGCGAAGATGTGACAAGTATCGACACAGACCCCCACACGCTCGGGATCGCGGACGCCGTCGATGATTGCCGCCAGGTGCTCGAACTTCGCCCCCAAACAACTCCCCTGCCCTGCCGTTGTTTCCAACAGGCATTTCGCCGAGCAGCCTTTTGTTTGCTTGTACACTTCGTTGAGCGCTTTGGAGACCCGCTTGAGTCCCATCGCTTCGCTGGAAGTAGTAAACGCCCCCGGGTGAGTCACCACATAGGGAATCCCCAATTGCTCGGCCCGCAGGAGCTCCACGACAAACGCATCGATCGATTTCTTCCATAATTCATCATCGGGGCTGGCGAGATTGATGAGATACGAATCGTGCGAAATCGGGTAGGCGATGCCAAGTTCCTCGAGCGACGCGCGAAACTTGTCCGCTTCGACGGCGGTAATTTCCTTGGCCCGCCATTGGTTGTTGTTCTTCGTAAAGAGCTGCACACAATCGCATCCCGCCTTGCTGGCAGCTTCGACAGCCTTGTGATAGCCACCAGCAATCGACATGTGCGCACCCAGAATCGCCATGGAACGAGGATACCGGGTAGAGGATGCAGGGGACAGGGGGCGAACATGGCGAGCCGTAAGCGTCAGCGCCCGGAGGATTAGGCGAGCCGTAAGCGTCAGCGCCCGGAGGTTCGGCGCGCCGTAATGGCGAGCGGCAGCTAGAGAACTACCGGAATTGCTCTTTGTGAAAACGCTGAAAAC
>CALMBE010000282.1 GCA_937860165.1 uncultured Planctomycetaceae bacterium | reverse complement strand
CGGTGAGAATTTCTAAGTCGACGCGCATTCGCTGGGCAATTGCCGGATGCTGGACCTTGACCGCCACCTCCGCGCCCGACTTGAGCCGTGCCCGATGCACCTGGCCAATCGAAGCCGATGCGACCGGTTCCCGTGAAAAGTCGGCAAACAACTCTTCGATCGGTTTGCCCAACTCGGCAACGACCATGGCCGCGACCTGTTCGATGGAATCGGCGGGGACTCCGGTTTGCAGCTTTTGTAGTTCGGTGGCGAGCTCGGTGCCGACCACGTCGGGGCGCGTGCTGAGGATTTGTCCCAGCTTGATAAAGGTGGGCCCCAGTTCCTCGAGAGCCATCCGAATGCGCGTTTCGCGGTTCTCGTTGGCGAGTACCGAACCCGTGCGGTTTTTCAGCAGCGACTTGCCGAGCGTAAACTCAAATCGGCTCAACCAGTCGGCCAAGCCGTATTTACTGAGAATCGAGAGGATTTCCCCCCAGCGATTCACATTGCGATAAATCTGAGGAATGGTGCTGATACGCATGCAAGTCTTTTTGTGAGTTAAGGCTAACTAGAAAACATAAGATTTCACGCAGAGGCGCGAAGGCGCAGGAATACAAGGCACTCTCAGTAAACTCATAGCGCCTCTGCGCCTCTGCGTGAAAAACCTATTGAACTCCGTGGCCGAATTCCAATAAATTTCTGGTAATTGTCAGTCTGTATTGTAACAGCTCAGGTTTGTGGCGGCAGTGTTGCAGGGTGGAGCGAATTGACCGGTTCCGGGTGTGCAAAATGCTGCGCCGAGAGTGTCCCGAGGAGGGCGGAGTGGGGCGATTCAACTTGACTTTTCCCTATTTTCTCAGTGCAATAGAAGAATAGAACGCGGAGGAACGCGGATTAAGCGGATGGGCACGGATCTAGGAAATGGATTTATACTTTTTGATCCACTGAAATGATCCGTGCAAATCCGTCCGATCCGTGTTCATCCGTGGCCCATTCTTTCTTTAAGTCAGAAGAATAGAACGCGGATTGGACAGATGCTCACAGATTATTGAATAAAGAGAATTGAAGTACCTCGGCCAGGGGAATTAGTGGAACAAGGCGTGTCATGAATATCTCAAAACCATCCAACGCTGAACTGCACACGCGGCGCGGGTTTACGCTCGTCGAGATGCTCGTCGGCATGGCGATCACGCTCGTGATGATGGCGGCGGTGGTGAATCTGTTTGCCAACATCAGCACCGGTGTCCGCAATCGCCGCGCGGCGATGGAGATTAGCGCCGAGCTGCGTGTCGCCCGTTCACGGCTCTACAAAGACCTCGCCGGTGCAACCGCGCTGAAGTACCCCAAAGATGCCTTCAGCGCGATGCTCAAGCCCGATGTAAATAATCCGCCGGACGGATATTTTGAAATCGTCGAAGGGAACTGGTCGGATGAGAATCCAAGTCCTTTGCTCGATGGGAATCCTGCAAACGGTGAGATTGATCGCGGCACTTCCTTACTCCCTTCCAGCAATGCATTTTTGGATCAAGATGGAATTCCACAGATTGACTCAGAAGGCAAGCCTAACAATCCCTTAGTGGTGACCGATGGCCGAGGTTTAGGTGACTACGACGACATCCTGGCGATGACCGTGCGGAGCGAGAAGGCACCGTTTAAGGGGAAGGGCCGGGGACTTCGCCCGGGAGGTAATCCCAAAGCGCACAAGGATAACAATGAGCAGTTAATACCAAATAATCCGTTGGGGGACTGGATCGACACGGCGATTTCTTCATCGCTGGCGGAAGTCGTGTGGTTTGCGGTCGAGAATCCCCCCGACCGATCCGCCGGCGAACCAGGCATGCGCAGGGTGTATCGCCGCACGCTGCTGATTCTGCCCTGGTATGGAACCGAGACCAATTCCCAAGGCACAGGGAGTGACCCGTTGTTGGACCTCACGGCCTTGAATCCACCCATTACCACTTATGCGGACCAATTACAGGCCCTGCGTGAATTCCAAGGTCGCTACGATATCTCTGTGCGCCTGGAAGACAGCAAGATTGTTCCCAACACGTTGGCTGACCTTTCCCGCCGCGAGAATCGCTTTGCACACTTGCCGAATGATCTCTTCGATGAGGACAACAACCCTTCGAATCCTGCAACTGCTTACTATTATCCTCATCCCTTGGCCTATAACACGAATACCCTATCGAATCTGCCCGCCGATGCGGTGTTGCCGGGAGTACTCAATAGCTCCGTGCAGCCACTTGCATTCGAGTTGTTTCCGCCCGTGTATCCCAAAGATCCCAACCCGCCAA
>CALMBE010000281.1 GCA_937860165.1 uncultured Planctomycetaceae bacterium | reverse complement strand
CCTCTGCCGCGCTCGAAGGTTACTACGCACGAAGTTGATGACAGCACACACGAACTCCTTCCAGAAACCCTACGTAAAACTTGGTATGAACTAAAGTGGCAACCCCTGGGCGTTGGGGGTTCACATCCGCTCCACAACTTCGATTCCTAAGAGCTGTAGCCCGTAACCTATCGTGCGGGCGGTGAGATCGCAGAGTAGCAATCGGCTCGTGCGGAGCTTATCCGTTTCTGCTTTGAGAACCGGGCAATTCTCGAAAAACGAAGAATACTTGCTCGCCAAATCGTACAAGTATGCCGTGAGGTGGTTGGGGCGAAAATCCGTACTGACCCGGGCCAGGGCCTCGCTCAATTGCAGTAGGGCGAGTGCCAGGGCCCGCTCTGCCGGGTGCTGAATTCCTAATTCCGATACGCGCCCACGCAGCGACTCGGCGTTGATCTCGCCCTTGGCAAAAATGCTCCGCACTCGGGCGTAACTGTACTGCATGTAGGCGGCGGTGTTTCCTTGCATGGCGAGCATTTTGTCATAGCTAAACACATAGTCGCTCGTGCGATTGTGCGAGAGGTCCGCATACTTGATGGCTCCGATTCCCACACGCTCAGCAATTTGCCGTCGCTCCGAAGGGGAAAGCAGCGGAGATTCGCGGGCATCGTCATTGGCCGAGACGATTGCATGGGCCCGTTCGATGGCTTCGTCCAAGAGGCCCCCTAGCCCCACTGCCGAGCCGCTGCGAGTCTTAAACGGTCGGCCATCTTCTCCCAAAACGGTGCCAAAGCTCACGTGCTCGAACCGAATCTGGTCGAATCCCCATTTCCGCGCCGTGGCAAACAACTGCTCAAAGTGGAGCGACTGCCGATGATCGACCACATAAAGAATCGTTTGCGGTTTCCACTCCGAGGCCCGATATTGGATCGTCGCCAGATCGGTGGTGGCGTAGAGAAAGGCCCCGTCGCTTTTTTGCACGATAAACGGGGCATCGACCCCTTCAAGAAACACACACTTGGCACCGTCGCTCTCGGTGACTAATCCTTGGGAAGCGAGATCGGCGACGACTTCCGCCAGGCGATCTTCGTAAAAACTCTCGCCCAAGGTGAAATCGAAAGTCACACCCAGCCGCCGATAAATCTCATTCATGCTTTCCAGGCAGGCTGGCAAAAATCGCTCCCAGAGGCTACGGTTGGTTGCATCGCCCGCGTGCAAGGCAGCTGTCTCGGCGAGTACTGCTGCGCCGATTGCTGAGTGATCGGCCAACAGTGGAGATAACTGAGGGTCGCCTTCGACGGCGGCCAACTTGCGGCGCATGTCGGCTAACTCTTTCCGCAGTTCCGCCAACGTGTTTTCCGAACTCTGTAAACGCTTGGCGTGTTCTTCTCGCTCACGCGGATCTTCAAGCTCCGTCGAGTCATGCAGCCGATCCAAGCAGTGCGCTTCGTCAACGATCCGCTTTTCAATGTCCGGCAATTTACGATTCTTCGTTTCCTGGTAGTCGACTAGTTGGTTTACCAGCCGATACAAGCGGCTTAATTCATCGACTAAGTGGCTGGCGATGGCCGCCTGATCTGCGAAATGCTTGTAGCCGTAGATAATCATCCCGAACTGGGTGCCCCAGTCCCCGATGTGATTGTCGCTGATCACACGGTGCCCGAGCGCCCGCAGGACGCGGTCCAGTGCAACTCCGATGACCGTCGAGCGAATGTGCCCCACGTGCATCGGTTTCGCCACGTTCGGCGACGAGTAATCGAGCACGAAGGTCTGTGGCTGGTCAGCCGGCGTGATCCCCAGATCAGAAGCAACAAGTGCCTGCTGAATCTGGGCCATGAGAAATTCATCGCGTAGCCGCAGATTGATAAATCCCGGTCCGGCAATTTGCGGCTCTGCGCACAGGTCAGCCACGTCGAGCAACGCCACCAATTGTTGAGCAATCTCGCGCGGCGGTTTACCGAGGGTCTTACCCAGGGGCATCGCGCAGTTGGCTTGGTAGTCGCCGAACTTGGCGTCCTGGCTCGGCAAAACCATATCGGCCAATTGCTCGGCGGAGCCATCCAGCTTGGCCAGGGCGATGCAAAATCGGCTGCGGAGTTCGGCCAGAATATTCATCACAAGGGAGGCGCGGGATCAGACGGATGGCTAGCCAATTTCAGCGGCACTCGTTCGGCCGACCCCCAGAACTGTTCCAAGGCATAAAAGGCCCGCGTTTCTTCGTCGAACAGGTGAATCACCACCGAACCGTAATCGAGCAAGATCCAGCGGCTTTCGCTGTACCCTTCGATTCCCATCCGCCGGTCTCCTAGTTCCACTTGCAGGCAGCGGTCGATCTCTTCGGAAATCGCGTGCAACTGGCGGCGACTGTTGCCCGTGACGATCACAAAGTAATCAAACACCGGGGTGATCGGCCGCATGTCGAGAACCACGATATCCTGTCCCCGATTGTCATCGGCAGTGCGCGCAGCTGCGAGAGCCAGTTGCAGGCTACGCTGGGCGGCTCGTTCGGTTTGGGGGAGTAACTCGTTAATAATGAATCTCAAACTCGCTAAGGAATATGGGGACTCGGACCGTCCATTCTAGCCAAGAATCTCTGAAATCGGCTAGGGGTGGGTTCCCCCGGAGGGGAGATTGCAAATTGCAAATTTTCAATTGATACTTTGCAATGTTCTCTTTTGGCTCTCCTGGCCTCGCTCCTCCCCCCCCGACGAATGTGCTTGATT
>CALMBE010000280.1 GCA_937860165.1 uncultured Planctomycetaceae bacterium | reverse complement strand
GAGAGACATCTCGAGAGCGCACGGCCCGGGGTTCAACAGGCACACCAACTTAAAAGACCGGACGCGGCGGCGAACATTTGCCCAGCTGGGGCGCCCTAGCATTTTTAAGAGTTACGAGTTACGAGAGAAAAACAAAGACTCGACACAAACAACTGACCACGGACTACCGACAACTGACCAAACAAAAACCCGGCCGAAGCTGTTCGCTTCGACCGGGTTTCGCAGGAGACACAACTTGTAATCGACTCAACCGAAGTCAATTCGACTAGTAAGTAAACTCAATCCCGGATTGCAGGCCGTGGATGAAGTAGGACCCATTGCTGTCAATTCCACCCACTTGGGCGGGAGTGATGAATGCCGTGGGCATCTGATTCGCGGCGAGCGCGACGCCTGTCGCACCCAAGGCCCGGTAGCCACCATAGAACCGGCAATTGCAGGTTAACTGGTAGCTGGTCCCGAGGCGAAGTTCACCCAGGAAGGCTACGTTGTTATCGGTGTTCATCAGGTTGAAATTCGCCTGCGTGCCGTTGACAAACCGCACTGTCCCCGTGGGGGAATCCATCCACTGGTTCACCTCGGCACGGTTGCCGTAGATACCAGCATTGGTTGAACAGTGCAGTGCAAAGCGGCCCGCACAGCCCATGTAATACGCCCCATTGGCACCCACTTGGAAACCGACCAAGTGATTGTCGGCCTCGGCGTTGTAAGCCAAGAAGCCCAGTGCGTTGGTAGTCATATTCTCAAAGTCCGAACGGAACATGAAATTCTCATCGAACCGCATGTAACGCACGCCCAAGAGACTCGTCACCTGGCAGCGGGGGCCACAGTAAGGAGCCCAATTGCCTTGACGCATGCCGCAACCACCCGCCCCGCAGTTGCCACCACCGCAAGGATCGCACCCACCACATGCACCGCCGCCGCAAACCGCAGCACCGGTGCCAATCATCGGGAGCCGCAGCAGATTCACTTCGACATTCTGAGCCGAGAACGTGCTTTGGGCATACACCGAACGAATTTCGATATCGGCAGGTACGGTGTTATCGGTAGTAGGAGGACCGAAGTCGTAGTAGTGATTCACGGGCCGATAGCCGGTGCCAGGGTTGTACTCCAGGCCCCGGAAATCCATCATGCCGTAGGTGCGATTGCCGTCGGTAGCGAAGGTTGCTACGTCCACAACCGTGGATCGGGTGGTTTCTTCGGCTAGGCCCCAATAAGCGGCTTCCCAGGCCAACATCCCCGTGCCACAGCTCGAGCCGCAGCCCGAACCACAGCTAGAACCCCCGGCACATCCACCGCCAAAACCAGCCCCACCACAGGCAGCCAGCGTGGCACCGAAGCGAACTTCCGCGCCCCCCTGTTCATCGTTGTCGATATCTTGCAGCGACAACACGACTTCCGTATCCGTGGGATAGTAACCCACGCCGGGAGTGGTCGTCGTAAAGGCCAAGGGAATGTCATCGCTAACCACGCGATCCATGTAGAGGCCATACACGCCACCAAACCAGTGACGACGTGGTCCGCAAGAAGCATAGCCACCCATGCCGCTGTAGCCGACATTGCCATTGGAGCAGTAATTATAGGCTCCGTAGGAAGGTGTCGCGCAATTCCCGCTGGCACATCCGCCCGAGTAGCTTTCGTAGCTGGGTTGTACTTGCGCCTGCTGGCAAGGTTGTCCCACGCCGTAGTCTGCCGGCATCGGGGGCTGCGCTGCTTGTTGCATCGGCCCGGGGGGAACCATTTCGGTGGGCTGATTCAGCGGCACGTTTTGCTGATACGCCATCGCCGTGTATTGCGGCGGGGCATACATTGATTGCTGAGAAAGGGGCTGCTGAGATACAGGCTGCTGATAGGCAGTCCCATAGGGAGCGTATTGAGCCAGCACACTGCCGGTCGAATTGGCCAGTACCGCCATGAGGACGGCCATACCCTGCAATCGGGTCAAAGAGAGTTTCATTCGCGGGTCTCCTATTCGAAATATCGATATCCCACATCCGTGTGGAATCGGGCCGCGCTGAGATGCACCGATCTGCAAACTCGGTTCCGAGGGTCGGAACATCCAGGGGCGGCAAACAGGTAGGTTCTTGTCGGTGGTAGAGAGGCTCTACCCCCTGTTTGAATCGACTAAAACACCCCCCCTGGATCGTGAGCGCGCTGGTCCACCTCCAAAGAATTCTTGAGCACAAGAAGTACAACCGGTGCAACCTGCAAACTTCAACACAAAGAGTTTGCGAGACCCCTACGGTTTAACCAACCCGCAAGAACAGCGGGACTAGCTGGCTATACCGTGCGCGGCCTTCGATGAGACCTTTCAGGTTTGTAGCCGACACGACCAGCGAGGGGGTGTAAAGATTTTTGTGTCCATAGTTTGTAGGTGGTGCAAAGAACTCG
>CALMBE010000279.1 GCA_937860165.1 uncultured Planctomycetaceae bacterium | reverse complement strand
AAATCTTAATTTATGGATTAGCCGCCGGGCGCTAGCCCGCGGTTGAGTCGCAAAAACCGAGGGCTAGCGCCCTGCGGCTGATGTATCAACCCGAATTCTTAGCTGTGACAAAGCACTAGTGCTTTGCCAATCCCTAAGTGTTGTGACAAAGCACTCGGGTTTCAGAAATGACTCGGCTCGCTCGATGGCAGGCCTGATTTGTCTGTAGGAATTGATTGAACTCCCTCCAAGAGGATCAACAGGAATTATGATCCATGGACTCAAACGGGTCTGGCCGTGGTTAGGAAATGTGTTGGATGCGGTGTACACGGTCGCCCATGGAATGTGGGTGACCCTTCGCACCGGCTTCAAGACTTATCAACCCGAGCGCAAGACTTTTACCGAACACTTTGAATACCCCGAGCTTCCGGTTCCAGTAGCAGCGCGTTATCGCGGGTTTCATCGATTCGATCTCACCACCTGCATCTCCTGCGATCAATGCGCAAAGGCTTGCCCGGTCGATTGTATTTACATCGGCAAGGAACGCGTCGAGGGGGGCAAGGGATTCAAGATCACCGGCTACGCAATCGACTACAGCAAGTGCATGTTTTGTGCGCTGTGCGTCGAACCGTGCCCGGTCGATTGCATCTTCATGGGGGCAACCCATGACTTAAGTTGCTACAGCCGCGACGGTTGCATCGTCGACTTCGCCCGCCTGCCGCTGGATGTGGCTTGGGGCAGAGCGACCCTGAACCCAACTGCCGTTTCACAGTCGAAGGTCATCACCGAAGTTGTCCACGGCGGACCGAACCAATAGCTTGGATATTGGACGCGCGCGTTTTTCCAATTCACAATTCAAGGACTGACCATGGCAACTCCCACCGCAATCGTGGCTTATCTGGCCCTCTTCGCAGGGGTGGCCGCGATTTTCTTGTTTGCCAACCTGCTGATCGGACGGCTCGTTCGGCCTAATCTTCCCAACCAAGAAAAGCTTGAAGTGTACGAGTGCGGCGAACCCGTGATCGGTTCGAGCTTCGTGCAGTTTGACTTGCGATTTTATGTGGTGGCGTTGCTGTTCATTATCTTCGATGTCGAAATTGCGTTCTTTTTTCCGTGGGCAACCGTGTTTGGGAAGGCCGTACAGCTCACCGACTCCAACATGCCCGTTGTCGCTTCCGAATTGGTGGAAGGGGGGGACCCGAATCAGTTGTCCCCGATGGCCGCAATGAGGTTCGAGGAAATGGGGGCCAGCTCACAAATTCCCGAGACCGGTGCCGAAGGAATCCGCTCGATGGCACGCGACCTGGCATGGACTTCCTTTGCAGATATCGCGGTGTTTTTTGCCGTGTTGTTGGTGGGCTTTGCTTATGTCTGGAAACGGGGCGATTTGGACTGGGTCCGCGCAACCACCAATCAGCGCGGCGAGGTCGTCGAGCGAACCCAGCCGCTCCCTACCGAGGCCCCACCCCGCCCGGCCGGTTCCGTGCTCAGCGCCTGAGAATAGTTTACCAAACACCCAGTGGCAAATATCACACGAGATTTTTATGAGTGGCCAAGCGTTCGTCGATCAATTGAAGCAGAAGTTCGGCGGCAAGATTACCGGGGCGAACCTGGAGAATGTTGACCCCTGGATCGAAGTCGCCCCCGAGGGAATTCTGGAAGTCTGCACCTACCTCCGCAATGAACCCAGTTTGGCCTTCGATTACCTCAACAGTGTCACGGCGGTCGATTATCTCCACACCGACGAAAAAAAAGCCGCCAAGAGCGAATGGCAGCCCCACCTGGAGCTCGTCTACCACCTCTTCAGTATGCAACACAAACACAGCCTAGTGCTCAAAGTAATGTTGCCCCGGTGGCAAGGTGATGTCGCAGGCGATCTGCCTCGAATCGACTCGGTTTCCAGCATCTGGAGTACCGCCGACTGGCACGAGCGCGAAGTTTATGATTTGATGGGTGTTGAATTTGTCGGGCACCCCAACCCCCGACGAATTCTCTGCCCAGAAGATTGGGTAGGCCACCCGCTCAGGAAAGACTATCAAATGCCACTGGAGTATCATGGGATTAGGGGGAGATAGACAGTTGTCAGTGGTCAGTGGTCAGTAGTCCGTAGTGGAGAATAGGTTAACTTCACTGGCACGCACTAATTTTGAAAATCTGCGGGTGTATCAACTTTCTGAAGAGTTGGGGGACCGTATTTGGGAAATTGTCATGCCTTGGAGCGCATTTGCAAGAAGCACAATAGGTAACCAGTTGGTACGATCCGCGGATAGCATTGGTGCCAATATTGCCGAAGGGGCAGGACGAGGGGCTTTCCAGGATAATCGCAGATTTGTACGAATTGCTCGCGGCTCTCTCAACGAAACTAAGCATTGGTTGCGGCGTGCTTATCGGCGACAATTATTGTTACCGACTCAAGTAGATCAGCTTAAGCTAATCATCGACGAACTCTCACCCCGTTTGAACGCATATCTCAATTCAATTGGAAACATAGCTTCCCCACAACCGACCACGGACAACGGACCACAGACAATAAAATGACCGCAACTATCGACGACCCCCGTGTCATAGAATTCGATGTCCGCACCGACGAAATGTTGGTGAACATGGGACCCCAACATCCCAGCACACATGGTGTGTTGCGGCTGGTGCTGCGTACCGACGGCGAAATCGTTTCGGAAGTCACTCCGCATATTGGATATCTGCACCGTTGCGCGGAAAAAATCGGTGAAAATCTCACTCCTCGACAATGGATTCCCTATACCGACCGGATGGATTACCTGGCCGGTATGAACATGAATCTCGGCTGGGCGTTGGCCGTCGAAAAACTCATGAAGTACGCACCTCCCGAGAAGGGTCGCCATCTGCGGGTAATCATCAGCGAAATGGGGCGCATCGCCAGCCACTTGGTCGGCATGGGGGCTTATGGCCTCGACCTGGGGACTTTTAGCCCGTTTCTATACGCCTTCCGTGAACGCGAACGGATTCTCGATCTGTTCGAAGAGGCCTGCGGGGCACGACTCACTTACAGTTACTTGACAGTTGGAGGAGCCACAGCGGACTTGCCACCTGGTTGGCTTCAGAAATGCTCGGCCTTTCTCGACCAGTTCGAACCCCTCATCGCCGAGTACCACACACTGTTGACCACCAATTCGATTTTTGTGAAACGCACGGCGGGGATCGGCGTGCTCTCACGAGAAATGGCGATCGACTACGGCACTAGTGGCCCAGTCCTGCGCGGGAGTGGAGTAGACCATGACTTGCGGCGCGATGGCGAAGAAACTTACACCGCCATGTATGAAGGCTATGCCTTTGAAGTAATCGTCGAGAAAAACGGGCACTACCCTAAAGATCACAATTACCCGGCTGTCCCACGCGAAGTCGTGCTCGGGGATTGTTGGCACCGCTTCTATGTGCGAATGCTCGAGGTGATGCAGGCCATCGATTTGGTTCGACAGGCAATCGAGTACTACAGTACCGCTTCGGGAAGCTACGGCGAACCTGTGAAGCTCACACAAAAACTTCCTAAAGGTGAGGCCTACCTCGAGACCGAATCGCCGCGCGGCCAGATGGGGTTCTACCTCGTTAGCAATGGTGAATCCATTCCTTGGCGTGTCCGCGCTCGAAGCAGCTCGTTCTGCAATCTCTCGGTCACTGGCCCACTCTGCGCAGGCTGCCTGATTGCTGACGTACCGGCGATCGTCGGTTCACTCGACATCGTGATGGGCGAAATCGACCGGTAGTTCGTGTCTGTCGGGAAACTTGATTGGTTAGCGAAAAAAGGGGAATTCACAGCTCAGAGTCTATCTGAATACTGGCATTGCTATAAATCGTGAATTCGCCGAGGTTTTGTGCATTCACTTGCCCGACCCTCGGAGTGCATGACGATGCGATTCAAATCAGTTCCTCGCAAGATGTATCCCTCGGATCTCACGAACGACCAGTGGAACATTCTCTCGCCGCTGTTGCCGCCGGAGCGAACGGATGGTCTTGGGCGTCCGCGGGAGACCGACTTGCGGGAGGTCGTCAACGCGATATTGTACATCAATCACGCCGGTTGCCAGTGGGACATGCTGCCGCACGACTTGCTTCCCAAGAGCACGGCCTACGGTTACTTTGCCCAATGGCGCGACGACGGCACGTGGCAGAAGTTGATGGACGCGTTGCGGACGCAAGTCCGCGTCGCAGCGGGACGCGAACCAACGCCCAGCGCCGCCTGCATCGACAGCCAGTCGGTGAAGACCACCGAGGTCGGCGGCGAGGAGCGGGGCTACGACGGCGGCAAGAAAATCAAGGGCCGGAAGCGGCATTTGCTGGTCGATACGCTTGGTCTTCTGATCGCGGTGCTGATCACGGCGGCGAGTCTCGACGACGGCGCGGCTGCTCCGCAGTTGCTCGCGAAAGTCTCGCCGCAGGAGTTTCCGCGATTGGAGACGATCTTCGGAGACAGCAAGTATCACAACCATCAACTCGCGGCCTGGATGAATGCGAATCGACCAGACTGGCGGATCGAAGTGAAGATGCGCCCGGAGGGAACGAAAGGCTTCACGCCCTTGAAGAAACGGTGGGTGGTCGAACGAACCAACGCCTGGAACGGTCGTTGTCGACGGCACAGCAAAGACTACGAACGGACGATCGCTTCGAGCGCCGCCATGATTCAAGTCAGCCACGCGCATCTCATGCTCCGACGACTCGCGCCGTCCGATGATCGAAATTTCCGCTATCGAGTCTGCGCCGCCTGAAAACCTACAAAAACCGGCGAATCATTTTCGGATAGACTCTTACTGATATTTAGGAGTTTGATATGTGCTAGTGTACCGTAGTTTCTGTAAATAGTCCGGAGGTAGGAGTCCCCGGCTTCGGCTGTTGAGCGTAGCGAAACAGGCGAAGCCGGGGGGCCCACTTGAAAGGGTGGGCCACGGTTGGTCTCTTAACCGTTTGTTACCAAGCAAGCGAAAGGAGACCCACGCATGACCCACCAACCTGAATTTAACCCCTTTGAGAAGATGATCCAAGTCCTCGACGAACACGGCTTTGAAGGCCTGGCCCAGGCACTGGAAATTCTCTTCAACGAGGCCATGAAGATCGAGCGGAGTGCCGTGCTCGGCGCGCAGCCTTACCAACGGACCGACCAGCGTCGTGGCTACGCCAACGGGTTTAAGCCCAAAAGGCTCGCCACTCGCGTCGGGAAACTCCAGTTGCAAATCCCGCAGACCCGCAATGTCGAGTTCTATCCCCAATCCCTCGAACGGGGCGTCCGCAGTGAACGCGCCTTAAAATTGGCGGTCGCCGAGATGTACGTCCAAGGCGTGTCCACCCGCAAAGTCACTGAAATTACCCGCGAGCTCTGCGGCCTGGACGTCTCCAGTAGCCAAGTCAGTCGGGCCGCCCAGTTGCTCGACGAAGAACTCCGGTCGTGGAGAGAGCGGCCCCTGGGCAAGCTCGCTTACCTGCTCCTCGACGCCCGCTACGAAAAAGTCCGCCACGGCGGCAGCGTCGTCGATTGTGCCGTCCTGGTCGCCGTCGGCGTCCGCCCCGACGGCAAACGGACCGTGCTGGGCGTGAGCGTGTCGCTTTCGGAAGCCGAGGTCCATTGGCGTGAGTTTCTCGCCTCACTCGTCGCACGCGGACTCCACGGCGTCGAGATGATCACCAGCGATGCCCACGAAGGGCTCAAGGCCGCGCGGCAAGCAGTCTTTCCCGGAATTCCTTGGCAACGCTGTCAGTTTCATCTCCAACAAAACGCCGCCGCCTACGTCCCTCAGGTCGAGATGCGGGGCGAAGTCGCCGCCGATCTCAGGGGCGTGTATCACGCGCCCGACCGCCACGAAGCTGACCGGCTCTTGAAACTGGCCGTCGAAAAATATCGCCCCCGTGCCCCCCGACTCGCCGACTGGATGGAAAAGAACGTCCCCGAGGGGCTCACCGTCTTCACCCGACCCGCCGCCCACCGCCGCAGACTACGGACCACGAACATGCTCGAACGACTCAACAGAGAAATCCTCCGACGCACTCGCGTCGCCACACTGTTCCCCAACGAAGACTCACGCTTGAGACTCGCCAGCGCCGTGCTCAGCGAAGTCGATCAAGAATGGCAAACCGGTATCTGTTATCTTAACCCCGAGGCCAACTGAAAATACTCTCACCAAAATATTTTTACAGAATCCATGTTGCTTTATCGAATCAGTCGGCAATACGATAGCGGATTATACACCATGCTGCCCGTAGGGCATCGCGAAAGCCGATTTTCTTGCCGGCTGCGTAATCTCGGCCGTGGTTAGGCAAGGCGTTGGAAATAGTCTACCCAGTCTCAAAGTAGAGATTCGGCGGAATGAGTTCCGTGAATTCCGCAACGGGTAGCTTATTTCAAGCGTGCTGCCTTAGTGTAAGTGGACCACACCTTTATGAAAGGGGATTCATTGCTATCAAAAAGCTTCTGATTTAGGCAAGATGGAAGGCTTCGCCCCTCTTTTGCGAAATCACTGCGAGTCCGTGGGGGCAGTCTATTCGCACTGCAGGGTCCATTCCCTTTCAGCCTAAAATGGAAAGAGTAATTTCAATTCTGCGTCAGAAGGTTGGCGACCATATTCGCAGATTTCAAACGCTTCGGCATATTTCACCTGCGGGCCTTTCTCTTTTCCATAGTGGCGGATCAGTGCATTGCGAAACCGATTGGCTTCGTCGCCAGCGCGGCGCTGCCAGATCTCGGAGAGCCATTGGCGACGAAGCTCGGGTAGCGAAATGGGGGGGGCCTTGGCCATAATCTCGGCGTTGCCAAGCGCTCCTCCTTCAAACGTCTGCGATTCGAGTGCCATCAGCGCATCGACCTTCTGGTCAAACACCTCGTCATAGGCTATCGCTATATCAGCAACAAAAGGATAGGGACGCTTAAAATCGTCGCTTGAGTAAAGAAATACTGGATTTTTTTCGAGTGGTAGTGTATCAGGGCAAAAGTATGGCACCGTGACCATATACGCAGCGTCCTGCACCAATACGCCAGCGTATCGATGATCGGGATGGTAGTCCCAAGGACGATGCGCAATGACGATGTCTGCTTTCCACTGGCGAATCAAACGGGTGATCGTGCGTCGGTTCTCGAGCGTTGGCTCAAGTTCGCCATCATGGATGTCCAAAACCTGGGACGTGACACCAAGTCTTTTTGCAACTACTGCCGATTCGGCGGTACGACGTTTAGCTAATGCTCCCCCCGCCATCTGCCAGTGGCCGATGTCGCCGTTGGTGAGCGACACGAACTTCACATGATGTCCCTGTTTGGCCCATAAAGCAGCTGTCCCTCCACTTTTATATTCGGCATCATCAGGATGAGCACCAAAACATATGATTCGCAGCTTTGGGCCATTCCCATCCGTATCGGCAGCCCCACTCAGTCTAGGAGCGATAAAACTCAGGCAGAACAAGGTCACTAGGAATCGATTCATCATCAAAGGGTCCTTCGTAGTTACGGTTTGTGTCGAAGCTGAGACTTCCCAATCGGGTTTGTCTGGAACTAATGCGATTTGAAAAATTCGCCGATGGCAACAATAGGCGACACTTCCCTATGTCGAGCGCGTGGAAAATATAGCATTATGTCCTCCGATGTTCGAAAGATAACGGCTT
>CALMBE010000278.1 GCA_937860165.1 uncultured Planctomycetaceae bacterium | reverse complement strand
AAAATTCGGCGGCGTGGGATCAAACGGAATGTTCACCGGCATGCCGGTGTATGGCAAGATCCGCTTCGGATTGGCAATCCAATTGCGGATGAACTCGGGCCGCAATCGCTCGTGGACGTTCGCTAAGTTTGGACCAAAAGTCGTGGCATCCCCTTGCGGATTAAAGTCTTCCACCGAGTGGCACTTCACACAATAGTTCCCGTTGACCACGATTTTCAGCGCATCGTCGAGGCGTCCAGGATGCGCGGACTCGGCTGTGGCCAGGTAACTGGCGCGCTGCCGTTCTTTGTACTCATAGGGGAATTCGGCCCCGGCGGTTGCTGCAAAGTAATTCACCAGCTTCGCCGCTTCGTCGCTCGACATGTGGAAGTTCGGCATCCGCATCGCCGCCGCGGGGCGGATCGAAGGGGGATCCATCAAGAACGAGTGCAGCCAATCCGATTGAACTTTCTCGCCCTCGAACATCAACGGTGGTGGCAACCAACCCCAGGCCTCGGAACCCTTTACTTGTGGGTTGGTTTCCTTGGCATGGGCGATCACCTTCGGATACAAGTATCGCGCCAGGTCGCCACCCCACGCGGCATGGGCTTTTCCTTCCGCGGGACCGTACCCCGTGCGACTGCCGGGAACCATCAGGTCCTGGATACCCACGTACCAAGGTTCGCCAGCTACGAGGGCATCTTTCCAGAGGGTGAAGCGATAATAGGGATCGCTCTCCGTATCGTCTGGTTCGAGGGTCAAGCCGTCGATGTCAAATTTTTCGGGCAGACCGGTTTCCTCATTCATGACCGGCAGACCGTTGAGCGAAGCACGCATGCGACCTCGCGCGTCGGGCACCAGGGACTCGGCTATTTGCGGATCCGTGAAATGATTCTCCAAGAACGGGAAATCCGCCACTTCAATGGGCGATTCAAAATCACCCTCGCGGAACGCCACCTGCCATTGCTCCATTTGCAGCGTGTGGCAACCGGCACAGTTGAAGCGATCCAACACCTGTCGCCCGGCAACAATCGCTTCACGCCGCGCATCGGGGTGATAAACGAACTTGTCGGCCGGGGGTTCGCTAACTAGCCCCAGCACGAAGGTGATGACCGACTCGCGCTGCGCTTCGGTAAATGGGAACCGCGGCATCCGCAAACGTTCATTGTAGCCCTTGTTGCGCGTCGTTTTGTAATCGTAACTGCGAGGCATCCGCATCTTTTGCCAGATGAAGCCATCGCGGGCGTGACTCACGATTGCTTGCAGATAGTAGCTAATCCCGTCGGCGACGAAATCTGCCGGATCGAGATGGCCATGGTCACTCGTTTCGCCCTCGGGTTCCGCCTCGGTCCCGTGCGCTGCTTCCTGTGTGGCATAATCATGCGGATTCCCGGGACCGGATAGGAACGCATGAATATTTTCAAACGCCAATTTGGAACTTTCCTTACGACCCCAATCGGCCAAACCGGTGCCAATTGGCTTGGCATCTTCGAAACCAGGAATGTCGTGGCAACCGAAGCAGCCATACTTGCCAATCGTGCGGCGGGCCACAAAGTTCTGCAACTGCACGACCCGATTGCCAAAGTTCTTTTTCAGGAGCAACTTTTCATCGGCCTTCAGCTTGGGTTCGAGGGAATCAGGAATTCCCGTTTCAATGAATTCCTTGGCCCGCCCGGTGGGAATCGCATCGCTCGTGAGCCACTCGCGCGCAAGGTCCGACAAGGCCGCCAGATCGTCTCCCTCCCAGCCCGACGCCGGTGACTGCGGCACTTGATAGTCGGCGGTACTCCCTAGGAGAAATGCCGCGATATCGGCTGCCGGATCGGTGATCTTGCCGGTCGGTTTGTTCTGCGCATCCTTCTCTTCAATCGGATTGAGATACAATTCCGGCATCTTCGTGCGGGCATGGTAGCGGTGCGGTTGTTTGACCCAACTGTAGACCCACAAGGCACCCTTTTCCGTGTTCAGCTTAGCACCCACCCGCGAGAGGTCGGGACCTTGATCGGACGCAATCCCCGTGAACGCCCCGTGCGAATGACACGCCAGGCAGCCACGCGACTCAAAGAGCCACTTGCCGCGCTCAGCCGAGGGACTCTCGGTCACTTCCGCCGGGGGAGTCAGATATTCAAAGTCCACGCTATTGGCCAGCAAGAACTCCGTCAGGGCACGAATTTCGACCCCTTCATAACGCTGTGTCTTTGACAATTCCTCGGGATCGCTCTCTAAGTGTTCCCACTGACCAAAGAACTGCGGCATGCGTGTGGTCGGACGGAACTCGGAGGGAAGCTTGATCCACGAGTACAACCAGTTGAAATCGACCTTGGATTTTAAGTACCGCAAACTGGGACCCGCTTTGCGATACGTGCCGGGGACTTCGATGTCTTTGAGCCCATCGGCCAGGCGGTGAGTGGCTTCACTCAACCGGGCCTCGGCGCGGGTTTCACTACTGGCTGCCAACTTGGCATCGGCCTTAATCGACTCAAACAATTGGTGTCGAACTTCAGCGCTCTCGGGCATGACCGCCAGTGTCGAAGCCCATTGTTTTTCTTGTTCGGTCAGGGCACCGTCGCGCAACGTCTGGGTGGCGACCTCGCTGTAGTTCGGCTCCAACCGCAAATCAGGACCGATCCGTCGCGTCGGCCCGTCGAAGCCGTTGATTTCGTGGCAACCAAAGCAGCCGTATTGTTCAACCAGTGTCCAACCTTCGACCAACTTGGGAGCAGGGGGATCGGGGAATCGCTCGCTCGGCTCCAAGGAACCCTTGTCGTAGTGGCACTTCAAACAATTGCTCTCGACGAACCGCTCGGGCTTCATCGGGAAAATCCAGTGGTGGTTGTCGAACCAACCGCGCTTGCGGATCCATTCGTCTTGCTGGTCGGAGTCGTTGGGGGTGTGCGAAGTCCATTGGAACTCGGTACCACTCCCCTGCCCGTCGTGGCAGACTGTGCAACCCATGGTTTTTTCGGCGTGCGGGCTCGAATCGCTCAGGTACAAATCTAACCGCGGATGTGTGGTGTAAGGGTGATCTAAACCGCGCCGAACCTTGAGTTCCGCAGGGGTGCCCCAGTCCACTTGTGTCAGCAAATAGTTCTCCACGGACTCCTTGTCATCGACTTCGATGCCACCCACCGCTTCGACCACATCTCCCGATTCCAATCCCGCAGCAGCCGCGAGCGTGCCCGGCAAAGCATAGTGAACCAGGGCCGTCGTTTCGTAACCGACGATTCGGTCGTTGGTGAGTACCAATCCATAAAGTTCACGGACAAGTTCCTGATCGGACTTATCACTCGCCGCGGGGGCGGCATCGGGGGTATTGATCGCCAGCGTCAAATCACGCTGCGATTCGGGCAGCGTAGGAAATGCCGGATCATTCGCCGTGCCAGCCGCCGTGGTCGAGATATCTTGGTGGCAGGTCTTGCAGCGATCAAACCGGGCCGCCTGCGAAAAGTTGAAATTGATTGTTAAGTCTGGGAGCCAGATTTGGTCGATTTTCACATTGCCGCTATACAGGGCATTGAGCACCGGCCAGCGAGTCACCCATTCACCCAAGCGGCTCAATCCAGTGGGCTGGGTCTTTTGGGCCTGCTCAAAGAGCCGGGCAAGTTCGGTTTCCATCGTGCCCCGTTCTTTGGCCAAATTGGCTCGGGAAGCGTCGATCGATGCCCGGGAATTATCGAGTGCTATCCGATTGCGATTGGCAGCACCCAAATCGGCCGTCTGAGCGCTAATTCGCTTGTTGTAACCATCGATCTCGCCCTGAACTTTGGCTTTCTCGGCTTCGGCAGCCCCTTCGCCGATCATGAGCCCTAGTTTGCTAACAGCAGCCGTGCGGTCGGCGGCTACGAATTTGCGCTCTCCCGCGATCTTCTTTTCCCTCCGCCGCGCTTCACTGATAAAGCCATCCAACAGTGCGAGCAATTCCTCGCGAGCCGAAGCGGCTGCTTCATCCGCATCGGCAGATTCCTCTTTCAACTCCGGCGTGAGATTCTCGCCAGCTTCGGCCAATCGCTTACGTGCTTCGGCGGCCGCAGTGGCTGCTTGATTCACTACTTCCAACTGCGAGTCCAACTCCCCGAATTCCGGCTGGGGCTCTTCGAGTCGCTCTTGCTCGTCCGAAACTAGCGATTTGAAGCCCGCAATCACTTCCGGATCGACCGGTTCGCTTTGGGCTTTGCGGAGGTCCAAATCATACGAATCAAGCTGGGCAGTGAATTGGTCCTGCAATTGGTCGTGCCGAGCCTGAATCACCCAGGCATCTTTTTTGCGATTCGAGAGCTGCCAATCCTTCCACTCGCGGTTATGGTCTTTGGCGAGCATCCATAAGGTGGCAATCGTCATTACTAACGCCGAAAGGGCGAAGACGATGTGCATCACCTTCTGATCGTACCAGGTTTGTTCGTGAGCAGGCATAATTGAGGTGTGAGTCGTTAGTCGTAAGTCGTTAGTGATAGGAATTTCGCAGCTAGTCACTTACGACTAACTACTTACGACTTACCCCTTCTCCTAAAAATTGAAAAAATACTCCGGAATCGCAATCAGATACTTCAAATTGAACACCCACCGCAACACCATCTTGATGGGCAGCGATGCCATGAACAGCAGCAGGTTCGACATCACCATGAACCGCACAAAACCCATCCGTTTGTAAAATCCGCGAAACACGGTGAGGGCCATAATCGGCGGCAGGGCAATAAAGTAACCCAATACCAGCAGCGTGCCCGGTAGTTCGCGCCCAAACAGTAGCGAGAAAAACTGCAGGAAGGGATTCAAGAAATCCGTCAGCCACTTCGGACGCTGCAACCAAGCGGGCAAATCGCCAAACGAAATCGAACCCGGCAAGCTCATGTTCCAACCGCGTTGCCACACATATTCGGACAAGTTCACATTGTTCAAGGCTTCCACCTTATGCGCATCCCAATGCTCATAAGGACCGAAAAAGTTCCAGTTCGGTCCGCGGAGCAGTGTCCCCAACACAATCAGCGTGATCCACATTTCTAGAAAACCAAACTGGAATATCGCGTAGCTGAAGGGACGCTCCTTGATGGTGTAGTAACCATTGCCCTTCTGGTTGAAGTCGATATAGGGAATCGCCATCAATCCAGCCACGATCATGCTCGGCAGCACCACCCCCGCCATCCAGGGATCGTAGTACACCAGCATTTCCTGCAACCCCAAGAAGTACCACGGCGCTTTCGAGGGATTAGGGGTCTTCACGCTACTGGCCGCTTCTTCCAGCGGGGCCGGCAAGGCAATCGCCCAGAAAATCAGGAACGCCGTGAGCGCGATCATGCAGATCAATTCGATGTACACCAAGTCGGGCCACACCAAGACCTTTTCATCGTCGAGTTTTTCTAACGGGGGTTCACCACGCTCGATCCGATCATCGTTGATCACCGCCCGATGCGTTGCCAACCAGGTAAAGAAAGCCAACAAGAACACCAACATCACGATCGGTACATTGTCGGGCTTGGCCACGATGTCGTAGAAATCGGGGTCGGTCATCGACAACCCCAGGAACAGCCACATCAAGTTCCAAATCGTCCAAGCCACCGCCGGATTCACGAAAAAACGGCGGAAGAAATACAAGATCACCAACCCGATCGAGGTCCCCACGCTGTACACCACGGGGCCGGTGCTTTCGTTGATCGCTTCGCGGATCGCCAGCGGCAGGGACACCACCGAAGTGTTACCACTCCCCGCGATCCCCGCCAGGATTGCAAACAACAGCGCGAAACCCAACCACGCCAATACATTGGTGAAGCCAACTCGCTTCCCCACGAAGGGGAGTGGGATGCTGAACCATTCCTTGATCTGATCGGAACGCCACAGATAAAGCGCGGCAAATCCATTCATCAACGCTAGCGCAATGTAATACGGCCCCAGGAACGAGGAAACCATATCTTGAAATTGTATTTCCGAGAGTCCGTGCATAGTTGGTCGGTAGTCCGTGGTTAGTGGTCGATTGTGCTTACTACTGACAACGGACCACTAACCACGGACATCTTTCTCACAAGGGTCCGCTAATTCCGCCGTCTTTTCTTACCCGCCAGAAGTGGATTGCCAAAAGCAACGCCACTCCAAGTGGAATTGCAATGCAATGCAAAATATAAAACCGATTGAGGGTTTCCTCACCCACCTCGCGCGCACCCAGCAGCGCAAAGCGCGCATCGGAGGCGTTGGTGATCATGTCGATCCCACCCAATGTGAGCAATTGTTGCCCAGGACCTTCGTGCCCCAAAAAGGGAGTCGCCCGGGCCATGTTCGATCCGACCGTGATCGCCCACACCGCCAACTGATCCCACGGGAGCAGGTAACCTGTAAACGACAAGAGCAGCGTCAAGAGCAACAGAAACACCCCGATTACCCAGTTGAATTCGCGCGGGGGTTTGTAACTTCCCGTCAGAAACACGCGATACATGTGCAACCACACGGTGATGACCATCGCATGGGCTCCCCAGCGATGGATTTCGCGCATGATCCCCAGCGAATGCACGTCGCGGAGCATTTGAATATCGGTATAAGCCCACTCGACCGTCGGCCGATAGTAAAACATCAGGAGCACGCCGGTGACCGTTTCCACGAGGAAGAGAAAAAACGTCACCCCTCCCATACACCAAGTGTAAGAGAGCGCAATCCCTTGCTTCTTGATCGACACCGGGTGCAAATGCAGAAAGAAATTCGTGAGCATCACCACGATGCGATTCCGGCGGTCGACCGGCATCGGGTGACGGAAGATACTCTTCCAGATCTGTGATTCACGAATCATTTCGCCGAGATCGGGCATGGCTTTGGGTGGCTAGTGGTTGGTGGCTAGTGGCTGGAAACAATTCCTGTTCGTGATTCATCACACACCGATGAAACAGGTCGGGTCTTTCCACTGACCCATTTCTTCTTGAAAAGTGCGACTCTTTTCGATTTCGATTTGGCCGTCGTCGGCCAGGCGGATCGCATAGCGCTCCAGAGGCCGAGGCGCGGGGCCCTCGAAGTTGATCCCATCTTTGTAAAACCCGCTCCCGTGACAAGGGCATTTGAATTTCTGCTCGGCCTCGAGCCAGTTGGGAGTGCATCCGAGGTGCGTACAGACCGACTTGAGGGCGTAAATCTGCGGTTGTCCGTCGTATTCACCGTTCACCACCCACACACCATACTGCGGGATGAATTTGGTTTGCACTTGCCCAGGCGCGAAGGCGTCCGGAAAGCCCACCTTGAATTTGCTCGGTGGTTCGCGACGCACATTGGGGAACATGAACTTCACCGAAGCGAGCGTCCACAATGCCACTACCCCACCTAGATTCCAGAATCCCGTACTTAAGAAACCTCGACGCGACTCATCCGCCGAAGCCTTGGGCTTTTCCGCGACCGCCGATTTCGGCATCGCATACGCCGGCTTCACAGGCATGGGCGGAACAAATATCTGTGGCTTTTCCTTGGCGGTGGGGTCGGACTTCTCTTTCGTGGCAGCTTCCGATTTCGACATCGGGCCAGCCTTAGATGGCTTGCGGGCCGAAGCGAGAATGCTCGCCGAGTCGCGCGGCTCCGACGAGGCAGCCACAGGAGCAGCGGGCTTTTCCGCCGCGGGTTTGCTGGCTGGTTTGTCTGTTGGTTTCGGTGTGGGTTTTTTGTCGGCAGGTTGGGCGGCAGCAGAGCCACCTCCGCGAGCAGCTGCCATCATCTCGGCAACGCTCAAGCGTCCACCCGTCGCTGATTTCTGCGGCAGGGGTTTATCACCCACTGGGGCTGCGGGGGCAGCTTCTTCGGGGGGATTCGCAGCTGCTGCCGAAGGGCTTTCGCTGGCAGCCGATTCACCTCCGTCGGCCTTGCGTGCCGCGGCAAGCATGTCTGCAACCGACATTTTTTTCTTATCAACCATCTCGTTTCCCACACCCGATGGAGGAGTCTGCGCCGAGTCCGTCGTTCACCGACAAACCAAGTTTCGGACGCTCAAGCCGCCTGTTACTCGCCCCGAAAGCTCCGACAGCATACGGCGCAAGCCGTTAATCAGCAACCACTTATATCTCAAAAGTTTTTTGAAATTAGATTGTGACTTTTTTCACAATCTAATCCGGCCAGCCTACGGCGAACACCAGCCATTGTCAACTGCCCTTTGTATCAGAACATTGATACTCCACCTAGTGCTTTGTCAAAGCGTTATTTTGGGGTGCCATGCCCACGCTGGTACTCC
>CALMBE010000277.1 GCA_937860165.1 uncultured Planctomycetaceae bacterium | reverse complement strand
CGAAGCCGGGGACTCCTACCTCCGGACTATTTACAGAAACTACGGTACACTAGCTCAAAGGGCGAAATCCGGTCCAGCAATTCCTATACGACCTGTGCCAAAAACTCTAACATCTGCATGCTTTCTCCTGGAAAAATCAAATACATCCCGTCCATCAGACATGAACACCCTTCCCACAACGCCCGAACTGCTACCTGTTTCGATTACTTCACATCTTCGTTTGGACTTATCCCAATCTACCAAGCACTTCAATGTTTGAGAACTGTCTGGGTTGATACGCTCAGTTGTAAAGGAGGCTGTATATGATTCATCGTGCGTACGGACTGAGGCAGCACCCATAAGTAATGCAATGGCCTCGGGCGAATCTGAGGCGATTGATTTGTCGGAATAATACCCGACACCACATAACCATCCAAACAGGGCAACTAAACAACAGCGAAGTCCAAGGAATTCGACTGGCATCGGGTGGCTTCGCAAGAAAGTCTGACAATTCATGGGTAAGTAATTGAGGGTGTCGGGAATCAAAATGAGTCGATGATCCAACGGATTTGCCCGTTTTCATAGCCTTTGCGGCGGTTGTAGCGGACGAGCAGTCCGTAGGCGTACATCGCGTCCAGCCAACTGAGGGCCTCGCTATCATCCACTTCGCCTAATTCCTCGCTCAACTGGCGGGCAAAGGCCGTGATCCGCTCCTGAATCTCTTGGCTTCTTGCCATCCGTGGCTCCCTGAATTCTCCAGCTTCTCGCCGGGACGCCCCACCTGTGGTCAAATCCTGCTACCACTTATACACCAAACACCAAGACCGCGCAAACCGCAGGCTGCACCCGCGGTGATCGCCAATCACAAATCTCTCTTGCCTCCGCTTCACGATTCCTTCACAATGGAATTCAGCAAATCAGGGAGTGTTAACTCTGCTCTTTTCGAGCAGAGTTTTTAGGATAGATCCGAACTTGCTGAGGTTGTGTCATGGAACGCGCGACCGAGTTGGAAAACGACTTTCTGGATGAAAATCGCCCGACGAATTGCCCTGTGTATGGCCAAACCCGTTGGAAGAAACGGCGAACTTTCGGTCGCAAGAACCGCAAGCCAGCCCGTCCTTCGACCTATATGGGCCAGCGCACCAATCGCCGGTACAAAGTGATGTGAATTAGGGGCACCTGCTCCAAAATTCGAGCCAAGACCTCCTGCAGGTCGATGGGACTCCCCGCTCGAAAATCACCTTACTTCGGTGGTAAATCACCGGAATTTTCCGGAGTTTTAGCCTTTGCAGCCACATGCTCAGTGCGCTTGTGTAGCTCGACATCGACGACGAATTCGCCGGCGAGAAAGTTGCGCCCCAAGAGCATTGGATACTTCATGTGAGAGCGATCGTTGAGAGTCACTAAGATTGGCTTCTTGACATCTTGCCAACAAAGGGTCAGTTCCACCTTGTAGCGATCTTCGCGTTGCTCGGATGTCTTCACCGACCCAATCTCGGCAATGCGGCTTTCGAGCCATTCCGACTCGCCACGATGATTCATGATGCGGAATCGGATCTTCTTCCCGATGTTCTCTTCCATGATGGGTGATTCGTCTTCGATCGCCCATTCTTCGACGTGGACCGAGGAGGTCGTCGCTCCGGTATCAACTCGGGCCTTGAAATCGAGCTCACTCTCGGCTTCGGCGATGATCGTCGTGGGGCCGATAACCCGCTTTTCAGAGGGCTGAGGTACACTCACGCCAGCGACATCTTGCCCAATGGCTAGCGGCAGAAACAGCGAACTGCCCAGGAGCGCAGAGAATAAAGTCCCGATACCCGCACGGCGGTGGAATCTATTGTAGTTCAACGTAAAAACTGGCCGGTCCATGGCGATGATCCTTCCCTGGATGAAACACGGTTATCGAAAATCCCCCGAATGAATGCGATAATTCAAGCGGATTCTCCGAAATAACGCAATGCCGATCCCTGAATTTGCTAGCACTCGAAGACATTTAAGCCGAGAATTGGCGCGAACTCTCCCCGAAAAAAATGCGAGAAAAGTGTGCTAGCTGTGCGCGGCCTCCAGTGACATTTTCGGACGACGGCGTAACTGAT
>CALMBE010000276.1 GCA_937860165.1 uncultured Planctomycetaceae bacterium | reverse complement strand
TCTCAGCGGACAGCAGGAATGATTTCGCGAGCCAGCAGAACCTCACGAACGCTGCCATCGAGCGACTCAAGAAGGAGGCGGCCAAGGTCGGCGCAAACGGCATTCTCCTAAACGGCATTGGTAACTATCAAGTTGGTTCCTCCGGTGTGATCATCGCCACTGCTGTCCCACAAACTCACGCGATCTCCAAAGCGAGTTGAGCAGGAGCCGGAGGTGAGGATGTATCTGGCGGCTTGAGTAGGTCTGCGAGGCCTCGCCGTTCGAAGAGGTTGAGCTGTAGCAGGCGCAGGAGCTGTCGCATGGACCAGCCGTTGGCGGCGAGGAAGTGGAGGTACGCCAGCAGCAGGTAGACGCAGAGGGCGACCCAGAGTTGGCTGAGGATGGCATTGGAAGAAGTCCCGAGGAAGCTCTTGATCTTGAGGTTTTGCTTGATCCACTTGAAGAAGAGCTCGATCTTCCAGCGTTCCTGGTAGAGCTGGGCGATGGTGGAAGCGGCCAGGTCTGTGGCGTTGGTGAGGAAGACGTAGTGCCTGCCGGTCTGCGGATCCCGGTAGCCGACCCGGCGCAAAACCAGCCCATAGGAGAGGGCCTTCCTGCCCTGGAGCCGGATCGTCTGATCCGAGGTGAGACCGGAGCCTGGGCGGACCTGGCGACGATCGAGAACGGTGTAGGGGATGTCTCTCTTGAGCCGGGTGACAAACCGTATCTTCTTTTGATTCAGTCGATGGAACAACTGGTAGTCATAGAACCCGCGGTCGAAGACCACGACGCTTCCCGCTGGAAGCTCGAGGGCCCGAGCCCAATGGATTTCGTGCTGCTTGCCCTCGGTGACCGTCAGGAAGGCGGGGAGGTACCCGTCGTGATCCAGACCGACATGGATCTTGATCGCCCCTTTCGTCGCCTGGTACTTGGCCCAAGGGAACAGCGATGCGGTGAGCTCGATCAGCGAGGCGTCCAGAGAGAAGAGCTTGCCCTTGAACCGGAACCGATGACCGGGCGCATGCCGCTGGGTCCGAGCCAGCAGCTTGTGGAAGATCTCCTCGAACAGCGAGGCCGGCTGATCGCGGTTGACCCGGGCCAACGACGAGCGGGTGATCGCCCGTCCTCCGAGGTGATACAGCTTCCGGATCTGGGCCTCGAAGTTCGCCACCAGATCCCGCAGGCTGGTCCGACCGGTCAAATGCGCCACGGACAGGGCAAGGAACTGATTCCACCGACTCATCGCACGCAGATTCCTGCCCCGATGGTGCCGAACGGCGGCTGCCTGGAATTCATGTCGCGGAAGTACTTTGAGGAGCTGGGAAAAAACGGTAGAATCATGAGCCAAGGCCTGGTTCCTCCCTTTGTTGTCAATGGTTTGGTCTGCAACCTCCATTGTAGCAAAGGGCTCGGGAATCAGGCCTTCTTTTCACCAGTTTGTGGGACAGCAGTGCCCTATGCATAGTGGCAGCAGCGAAAGCGGGTGCGGAGCTGGCGCTATCGGGAAATCCAGAGTTCGCCACCATCCTGAAGATGGCAGAAGCTCTGGGCCTCAGCCTGCACGCCGCGGCGGCAGGTGCAAAGATTGCCTACCGGCCGAACCCGCCTACTCGAACAACAACCGGTTCTGAGGAGCCGCCACAACCTCCATCACCGCTTCCCCTCCCCCGTCCCCGTTCTCCGGCTGTGCCCCAGTCAGCACGCTCGCCGCCGTGATCAACGGCTGGTCAGGCGGTAGATAGACGAAGCGCCCCAGGCCCTTCTGGTAGACGATCCCGGTTCCGGCTTCGCGGAGGTTGCGGAACTGGTTGAGCTTCGAGTCGAGGTCGTCGATGAAGTGGAGCACCAGCGCTTCGGCGAGGACGTCCCCGGTGTTCGTCAACGCGACTTGCTTCGACGCATCGAGCACCAGTCCGGCGCCGATCGATTGCCCGGCTTGTGACGTGCCGCCGCCGCGCGGCGTTCCTTGGCAAGGGCATGACGATAGATAAACTCACGTTGACGGGCCTGATCGCTGGAAACTTGCGCGTAGGGATTTGGGTCGAACGCGACGGTGTCGTCGAAAAGGTTGTGTATGAAAGCGAGGCGGCACCCGGTTCATCGAGTACTTTTCAGAGTCTCGGTGAGCCGTTGATTGATGCCGCTGGTCTCTCGGTATTTACGGCTACACTCGCCGACGGCAAAGATGGGGTATGGCGCGAAACGGCACCGGGGGTGCTCACGGCGCTCGCACTCCAGGGAGAGCCTGCACCCGATACCTCGCTCAACTACTTGAATATTCTCGACCTGGCGATCAATCGGCCAGGCCACGTGGCGTTCATCGCGCAGCTGAGCGAAAGTAGCTCACGCGCTTTATTTTCGACCGATTCTTCAGGAGTGCTTCAGAGAGTCGTTGGCTCGGGAGATGTTGTAGTCATCGACGGAGATTTGATGCGAGTCGATTCTGTGTTATTTCAAGGCCTCACCGGGTCAATCTCAGGGACAGGCGGGGGTGTAGGGTCAGGGCTGAACGACCAGGGCCAACTCGCGGCGATCCTACAGGGCGAAATTGTCGATTCAGAACTGGTTCCCACGGGTGATTTTCTCGGTGCATTGGTCGTGTTCGATGCCCCCGTCGCTTGCGGTCTGGGCGACTTCGATTGCGACGGCGACGTCGATGGCCGCGATTTTTTGAAGTGGCAGCGCGACACGAACGTGGGGGAGCTTGGCGATTGGCAGGCGAAGTACGGCACGGGGATTCCGTTTACTGCTGCTGCCACGGACGCTGAAGCGGCCTCGCCGGTTCCGGAGCCGAGCGGGTTGACACTGATATTCTCGCTTGTCGCTCTCCGCTTACTGCGTGCGCGGCTCAAGTAAGCGACCCGACGCAGGATTGAGATTCACTGAATCTTCACATTTTGCTCATCGAATCTTAACCGAATCTTCTAAAATTGCCCTTATCTCAAGTTTCGAGCTGTTCCACCGGCGGGGATCAGCGCCTTTCTGGCTGTTTAATTGTAAAGGGCGATTATGTTTCAAAACTTTCGGTCACGAAGTTCTCGGACACAGGCGGCGGTTACGGAGAAAACCCGTGGTTTTACCCTCGTGGAACTGTTGGTGGTGATTGCCATCATTGGCGTTCTGGTGGCTCTGTTGCTCCCCGCGATTCAAGCTGCCCGCGAGGCGGCTCGCCGAATGCAGTGCGGTAACAATATGAAGCAGTTGGGCCTGGGGGCCCTGAACTTTGAGTCGGCCAGAAAGCAACTTCCCCCCAGTGGACAGTGCGACTCCACGGGCGGGGCCTCGACCACCTACATGATCCATTCGACGGCCACGTTCATCTTGCCTTACATCGAACAACAAACCGTTTACGATATGTTCGATCACGAGGCCAACCCCGTGACGGTTTACAGTGCCACGCCCAGTGGTACCGGCACGTCGCTCACGACTCCTACCGGTTGCCTCTTGCACCCCGAGGCGAAAGGTCGGAGTTACGACGACCCGGCCCATCCGCAGGGCCAAGTGGCGGCCAAGAGTCAGATCAGTGCATTTGTTTGTCCCACCACTCCGATCACCAATGGGTCGAGGGATCCGATCCACGGCTATGGGCCCATTGATTACATGATCGTGGCACTCTCGGATGTCGACGCTCGTACCGATTCTGCGACCTATGGTATGCGAACTCCGGGGAGTGGGTCCGCCGCGTGGTTGAGTCAAGTGGTCGCTCCGCTATTGAATTGCGATGGGGGCGGATTCGGTCGCGTGACCGATGGTTCCAGCAACACGATCATGTGGATCGAAGACGCCGGTCGTTCGCATCCCGATGTCGAGAACTATGGTGCTTACTCCCATCGGTTCACGCCTGTGAGCGGTGCTGCCGACCCCATCAACATGTCCAGTGGTGCCAATGGTCGCCGGGTGTTCGCTTGGGCCGATGCCGATGCAGTGGGCAACGGATATTCGGGTCCCAGCAATGCCGTCAGCCCCGCTTCCCGCGCCGCGCAGCTCAATAACTACTCTTTTCCCGATGGCGGGCCACCAGAGTGCCGTTGGTCGGTCAACAATTGCGGCCCCAACGACGAGCCGTTTTCCTTCCATTCTGGGGGTGTCAACGCCACCATGGGAGACGGGTCGGTCCATTTCTTTGCCGACTCGATGGACGGTGTTGTCGTGAAATGGCTGGTCGGGGCCGAGGATGGCCAGACGCTGGATGTAAAACTATAAACAGGAGTTGATGCGATGCGAAGTTTTCTGACAGCAATCGCCCTGCTGGGCGTCATCGGTTGTGGCTCGCCACAACCTGGTCTGAAAAGTACCCCCGTGAGTGTGGTGGGCAAGGTGTCCCTTGCCGGGCAGCCCGTTGGCAATGTGGCGGTTTCCTTTCAACCGCTCGACAATGGGCACCAGAAGAGCTTGCCTGTGAAGCCGGATGGCACCTTTCAAGGCGAACTGATCTCTGGGAAGTATGCTTACTCCCTGGTTCAGTCGACACCTGAATCACAGCAAGTGTTGGGCAAAATTCCTCCCCAGTATCTCGAGCCCGACCTGCAAAGGACGGTCCAGGTCGCGCCCGGGCAAGAGCTTGTGATCGCCCTCGATTGAGACGCCGGGGTCGGAGACGACCCGGCTCGCCCAGGCGCTGTGCCGGAACTTCGGAGTATCTCGTTCCGGCCTACGTCTACGATCTTCGTGCCTTAGTGGTTAATTCGACTGTATCCGGTTGGGACGTTTTCCTACCACCGGTCGTGCAAGGTTCATTACAAAAAACACCACGGGTGGTAGACCGGATACAGTCGAATTATTCATTCCTTCAATAGGGGAGTGATCAACTCGACCCACAGTTTGTATCCCGCAGCATTCATGTGGAGTCCGTCTTCGAGAAAAATATCGGCCCGAGGCTGACCATCTGCGCCAAGCATCACAGGCCACACATCGACGAAGGTCAGTTTGTCATCGGTTGCGCAATCGGCGGCGATCAGGGCATTGGCTTGCCGCAGCGTGTCGGCCAGGTTCCAACGTGCGATACTTGGTTTGATCGCGATCAACAGGAGCCGGCTGTCGCTGAGCTCCAATTTGAACTTGCGGACAAAGCTGCGGAAATCGGCAAGGGCTTGCTCAGCGGAATTCCCTGCCGCGAGATCATTGTCACCCGCGTAGAACACAACCACTCCAGGTTGGTGCTTACCCACGAGCTCGGCAAAATAGTGCGTCGAGTCGACGATCTCCGAACCCCCGAAACCCCGATTCAGGTAGCCTTGGCCGGGAAAAGACTGCCCTAGGTCCCACATGCGGATGCTGGAGCTGCCGACAAAGACGACTCCCCCCTGGGCGGTGGGATGCTCCTGGTCGGCAACCAGGAATTGGTCGATGTCGGCTTGCCAGCGGGTGGAATCACGCTGGGGCTGGGCAGCTATCGCCGGGGTCAGCTGCACCAGAACTAAATAAATCCCCCAAGTCCTTAAATATGGTGAAACCATGATAATTTGCGATCCTCAAAAAAACGTCGGTTGGTTCTTGGTGCATCAGGCGTATAATGGATGGTTCGCTTTTGACACCCCTCCATCGTGAAGCCACTGCACGGACGTATGCCCCAGGGCCAATGACTTTTTCACAATGGCGGGTGCCATGGCCACGGCGGTACTCC
>CALMBE010000275.1 GCA_937860165.1 uncultured Planctomycetaceae bacterium | reverse complement strand
TCGATCGCGCGGCCCTGGGGGATCATCGTGTCGTGTGCCACACCGAACAAAATGGAAAAACACTTTCCCTGGTCAGTTGTGGACCAGCTTGCCCCGGGTTGGAATTTTTGATTGTCGATTCCCGCTCCCGCGTTCCCTGCCAGCCCGATCAAGTCGGCGAAATTTGGGTCCAAGGAGATTCCATCGCCCGTGGTTATTGGAATCAAGAGTGTGCCAATTCCGAAATGTTTCAAGCTCGAGTCGCAGCGAATGGTTCCCAACCTCGACCGGAAGTCAATTATCTGCGAACGGGTGATCTCGGTTTTCGCCACGAGAGCGAGCTCTTTGTAACTGGCCGGCTCAAGGATGTGATCATCGTTCGCGGTCGCAATCATTATCCGCAGGACTTGGAGCGGACCGCTCAGGTCGCGCACGAGGCAGTCGACATGGGTGTCGCGTTTTCGGTCGATGTGGACGGGAGCGAGCAATTGGTGCTCGTCCACCAAAAACGCCGCGAGTGTTACCAGGCCGATCTTGCGGAGGTGATGCAGGCGATCCGTACCGCGATTGTCGATGAACACGAGATCGATCCGCAGGCCATCGTGCTGATTCGCTCCACGAGCTTGCCGATCACTTCCAGCGGCAAGGTCCAGCGGAGCCGCTGCCGAGAAATGTTTCTGGCCGGCGAACTTGAAATCCTGGCCGAGTGGAAAAACCCCAATACGGGTGGCGAAGCCTTGGTCGACGTCGAGCTGCCGCCGCTCGCGGCCCCGCAGTTCCTCGAGAGCTTGTCCCAACTAAGCGCAGCACAAGTACGGCCCGTGCTGGAAGCCTGGCTCATCCATTGGCTCACTCGCCGCGCGAATCTCGAGTCAGGTGCCATCCAACCCGGGACCCCGTTCGCCCAACTTGGGATCGATTCTCTCTCCGCCGTCGAGATGAGCCAAGAGCTCGATCAACTCCTAGGTCTCCAAACTCCCCCGATGGCGATGTGGAGTTGTTCCAACTCCGCGGAACTTGCGGAGTATCTCACGGGTGAACTGCATGCCGCGATCCGCTAGCGCGTCGCGGCTAATGGAGGTTTATCGATGCTTGCGACGCATTTGATTTTTGGCGCCTATGGTTTTTGGCTTCCGAATGATCCGCGTGGGTCTTGGTCCGACTTTGTGGGTTCGTGTGAATTGTATCGCTTCGGTCGCGCGACCAAAACAACCGAAACGCGATCACTTGCCAGTCAGCCCCATGATCGAGACCTTCGGTTGGGTGCGAAGTCGGCTTTGAATCGTCCCCCCGTGAAGTTTACAGGAATACAAGCCCGGGCCGTTGGACGCGGCTTCGCGAATTATGCCCACACTGGCGAACTTGTCTGCTTCGCATGTTCCATTCTTCCCGATCATGTGCATCTGGTTGTGGCCGAACATCGACTCGCCCCTGACCAAATCCTTACGCAACTTAAAGGTGCTGCCACGGAACAATTGGTTGCTGAGCAGATCCATCCTTTTCAGCAAGTGGGCAGGCCCCCCAAATGTTTTGCCCGAGGTGGGTGGAAAGTGTATCTTGATACGACGGCAGACGTATTGCGGGCCATCGAATACGTCGAGAACAATCCCATGAAAGCAGGATTGCCGCGTCAACACTGGTCGTTCGTGACCCCATTTCCGAGTCAAAGTTAGCCGCGACGCGGTAGCGGAGCGCTCGAACGGGGTTTGCACCTTCCGCGCTCCGCTGGCGCGTCGCGGCTTACTTACTTCACCAGTGGCAATTCGAGCAGTTCCGCTTCCCAGTGGGACAGCGGTTTGACTTCCCGTTTTGGGGGCGGTGGTTGAACCACCAGTCGCAGCGTGCTGGGAGGTGAATTAGAAGCTGTCGAGTAAACCGCTTGATCTACTTCGGCAACCGCGGGACTCGCGGAAAATGGATTCGGCGGCGTATTGGCCGATGTCGTAGCCGGTGGTTCACCGGAGGGCGCTTCTTCGGTCTCCGCTTGCTCCGGTTCCTCGGTGACGGGGATGGCTTCGGCTGCCGGGTCATGCAGTCGAGTGACTTGATCGAGTTGCTGCTCGTAAGGTCCCAGGGCCACGCGCGGTGCTTGGCTCGACGCGTAATTCATAGGCATCCGACGGCCCCGCGAACTCTGCCGTGCCGCGGCGTCTTGATACGCGGCCATCGGCCAGCCCCCTTCGCTGAGGTATACGCCATCGTAATCCAACAGGGTTCCCTTGGCGTAATGCACGTTCTTCACGGCAATTGCATACTCCGCCAGTGCCCGGAAGTAGCGACTCTCGGCCTCGGCCTGACGACGCTGGGCTTCAAGTAGCAGATCGAGCGGTGCCTTGTCGGCCTCGAAGGCGGCTTTGATCGCTGCGAGTTGTTGGCGGGCCG
>CALMBE010000274.1 GCA_937860165.1 uncultured Planctomycetaceae bacterium | reverse complement strand
TGAAATCGCTACTAGAGTCTCGACCGGGAGGATCCATGGCATTGCACACAACCAGCGCTTCGACCCCTGCTAGCACTTCCGTACCGCTCCTGGATGTGAATCGCCAAAATGCACCGTTGGCGGCGGAAATCAACCAGGCGCTGGCCGACGTGTGCGCCAGCGGGGCGTTTGTCCACGGACCTGCATGCCAAGAGTTCGAGCGGGCCATCGCCGACTACTGCCAAGTGGAACATGCGATTGGTTGTGCCTCGGGAAGCGATGCGATCTTGCTGGCACTGCTGGCCCTGGGGATCGGCTGGGGCGACGAAGTGATCGTGCCGAGTTTTACGTTTTTCGCTACGGCCAGCTCGGTCACTCGACTCGGTGCGACCCCCGTGTTCGCTGAGATTCACCCCGAGACTTTTAATATCGACCCCGCCGATATCGCCCGAAAAATATCTTACAAGACCAAGGCGATCCTCCCCGTACACTTGTTTGGTCAGTGCGCTCCGATGGGTGCGATCCAAGACCTCGCCCGCACTGCCGGGGACATTCCCATAGTCGAAGACGCCGCCCAGGCCATCGGTGCTCAATACCAGGGCAACCGGGCTGGTTCGCTGGGGAAACTGGGTTGCTTTTCATTTTATCCGACAAAAAACCTCGGTGGCTTCGGCGACGGGGGAATGATCACTACCGACGACCGCGAACTGGCCGACAAGCTCCGCATCTTACGCGACCATGGTCAACATCCTCGTTATCACCACTCCCTGGTCGGCATCAACAGCCGACTCGATGCCCTGCAGGCCGCGGTACTCAAGATCAAATTAACCCACTTGGATGAGTACGCCGCGCGCCGTACGCAAAACGCCCAGCGATATTTCCAGGAATTCGCTCGACAAGGTCTGTCAGAACGTGTCGTGGTCCCCACGGTTGCGACCGACTGCCAGAGTGTGTGGAACCAATTCACGGTTCGCGTCCCCGGGGGACAGCGTGATCGGTTGCTCCAACACCTCTCCCAGAACAAGATCGGGGCGGCCGTTTATTACCCGGTCCCCTTGCATCGGCAGGAATGTTTTTCCCATTTGGGTTATCCGGCGGGGAGCTTGCCGATCACCGAGCAAGCCGCGCACGAAGTGCTCAGTCTGCCGATCTACGGCGAGCTTACAGAGTCCGAGCAGGATCGGGTCGTGGCCGCCCTGGTGGAGTTTTTTGCTCTCGTCGAGCGAGAAGATAGCCAGCGGAGCGCGGCGTAAAGGTGGCCGCAGTTAGTTGTCCGTGGTCAGTGGCCAGTTGGGAATTATTCCAATTCCCCCTTTCTTCCTCATTCTTCCGCCTTCGCGCGGCGGAAGTCGGCCAACCGCCCACTCGGACGCAAGGCACTAAACGATCCCAGCACAATACACAGCAGCACGATTCCCCATGCCATAGCATTTTTCCTTTTCGAGTAACGGCCTGTCAGCAGCAATGGCTCCATTCTAATCCACCGCGGTCGATGAGCCAACAAGTTAGGTTCTTCAGGAATTTTAGTGGGTATGAAGTTGCTGAGCTTGCAAGTTTACCGGGGGTGGCGGTCGCTCAGGCGACCTGACCCCCGGCTAATAGCTTTCATCCCTCCGGGATTTAATCGTTTCTTCGGAACGCACACGATTGTTTAGTGTGCTACCCACCAAAAATTCCCGAAGAACCGAAATCCCTAATTGAATTCTCTGTTCTCTCTGCGTCCTCCTGTAAAACACATCCGCCCCTCGCCGTGGTTTGACTCTAACAGCGTGTCGAGTGGAATTGCCGCTTGGCGAAAAAGTGCCGTTGGCATGCTGACTGTCTGCCACTTCGCCGAGAGCTGCCGCGAGAACTGGATATAGTCGGCCACGCGGACCCCCAAAAAGGCATACCGACGCGCGCGAAACTCAAAGAGCCGATGCGGCTCGAGTGGTGCCCGATCGGCCACCACTTCAAAGGCAAAGACCAGCATTGCGAGGCTGCCGGGCCCCAGCCGTTCTTGCCACTGGGCCATGCTCACCAAATCGTCCCAAGTGGACCAGTTCCGCCAATACTGTTTTTGTTTTTGACCCGAAGGAAACTGACGCCCCTTGATATCCACCAAGAGCGACACACTGTCCGAGGGGGAGACGATGTAATCAAGATTTTTGAGCGACCCTTGAGCCACCAAACTTCGCCGCTGTTCGTCAACCGCCACATAGGCCACCCGCTGCTCACGCAAGTAAGCCTCGAACGCCAACTCATAGTGATTTTCACGCTTGGCCATGTGCGGGGGATTGGGGGCTGGGGAATTAATTTTGCCACAGAGGACACGGAGAAGGAATTGCAAAATGCAAATTGAAAATTGTAAATTTGGAGAAACTAGTGCATTGTCAAAGCGTTGTTTTGGGGTGCCATGGCACCCTCATTTTTCGGTCTGTCAAAACTCCAGATTCTTCATTTGCAATTTGCATTTTTTAATTTGCAATTATTCTCTGAGTTCTCTGTGGCTATAAACAATTTTCTTCTGCTTAAATCCGCTCCGCATCATACACCCTCAGCCCGCTCATTGGGCTCTCAAGAAACCGGCAAGAAATCTGGCCTGATTGCGCGGCTACGCGCCCAGAATACGTCGGATTTCTGCGATGACCGCCGTCCCGTCCTCGGCTGCCGATACCGTCGTGCTCTCTCCGGTGGCGAGGTTTTTTACTTGACATTGCCCGGCGGCCAATTCGTCGGCACCGGCAATGAGGGCGATGCGAAAGCCGCGCTTGTCGGCATACTGGAGCTGCTTGCCGAGTTTTTTCGCTTCGGGGAAAAATTCAACCCCGATCCCCGCCCGCCGCACGTTCGCCGCCAATCGCAGGTAATCGTCGCGGTGAGCCGCAGCAAAAAACGGCAGAAAGACCGGGGCCGTGGTCGAGGTTTTTTTCAATTGGCCCAGCTCTTCCATAGCGGCGAGCAACCGATCGAGCCCCAACGAGGCCCCCACGCCGGGCAGGTGCTCCTTGGTGTACAACTCGGCTAGGTTGTCGTAGCGTCCCCCGCTGCAAACCGAGCCGATCCCAGGTAGTTTTTCGAGAAAGGTTTCCAGCACGGTGCCGGTGTAATAATCCAGTCCGCGGGCAATGGAAACATCGATGCCAAATCGCCCGGAGGGAATTCCCGTGGCGTCGAGCGCCGCGACCATCTCGGCCAGTTCGTTCAAGCCGCGTTCGCCCGTTTCACTCCCAGCGAGCAAGGGCGTGAGCTGGGCCAACACCTGGGAGTTATCTCCCCGCAGGGTGGCCAACTGCAAAATATCGCGGACCTGGCCCTCCGAGGCACCCGCCACGGTGGTGAGCTCCTGCGAGACGACTTTGGCCCCCCCCTTGGCCAGTTTGTCGAGCGCCCGCAGAACCAAGGTCGAACGCTCGGCGAGCCCCAGTTTTTCGAGCAACCCATTGAGCACGCGGCGATTATTCACATGGATCTGGAAGTCTTCAAATCCGATGGCCGCGAATAAATCGTGGACGACCAACACCATCTCGATGTCGGCGGAATTGGACTCCGTGCCAATCGTGTCGAAGTCGCACTGCATAAACTCCCGGTACCGACCCCGCTGGGTGTTTTCACCCCGCCAGACATTGGCGATGTGATACCGCTTGAAGGGGATACCAAGCTCTTGAATATGCTGAGCGGCAAACCGGGCCAGGGGAATCGTCAGATCAAACCGCAGCCCGACATCGCGCCCCCCGTGGTCCTGAAACCGATAAAGCTGTTTGTCGGTTTCTTCGCTCCCCTTGCCCGTGAGAATCTCCAAATATTCGAGCGCCGGCGTGTCGATCGGACTAAACCCATAAGACCGATAGACGCTCCGCGCTGTATCGATGAGCCATTCGCGCGGAATCATCGCCTCGGGAAGATAATCCCGAAATCCCTTCAAGGTGCGCGGCTGGATGCGTTCGGACATGGGGGGAGAATGTTTGATCTAAAATGTGTGATTGATGATGTAAGAGAGGACTGGAATCGGGGGAATGCTAAACCGCAAGCGGCGGGATGCACAAATTTACTTACGACTTACGACGGACAACGGACTACGGACTACTCCTAGGACTTCCAACTACAGCACCGGCAACAATTCCGGCTGGCGGCTGCGGATGCTTTGACCTTTGGGCTGAATAATTGCTTCCGTGTATTCTCCCACCTGCTCGGCGGTCTCGAGATAGAATTCGTAAGTCCAATCGTTTTCGTATTCGCAATTGTCGGTCGTGTACTCCCGACAAATCTGGGGACGGGTCTCATAGATGCCACACAGGTTGTCGCTGCGCAAGTGCTTGCAGGGAGTGTGGACCAACAGATACCAGTCGTCGTCTTCTTTGAAGACACTCGCCCGATCATGCAGGAGATACCAGCGGAGATATTCGAAGTCCTTATACTCCTCGGGGGTCTCGATCGGCAACGCAAAATACCGGCAGCACTTGGCGGTGCAGTATTCACAGAGCACTTTTCCGGTGGGGAGCTCCTCGCGGGTCATCCTTTTCTGGGCAACGCTTACCGACATGGCTTTTCGATTCCTACAAGATCCAGGGGGAAGTGGGATAGACCGCCCACCTTAACAGTTCTGCCGCACGCTGAAAAGCAGCGGACGAGGGGTTTGTTGTCAGTTGTCAGTCGTCCGTTGTCAGTAAACCAGTGCTTCCCGCCGCTTGCGGTTTAGCAGTCCCCCTCCGGGCGAGGGGACCACACCTACCTCGTGCCTGACCCAGTCTGAATTGACGGGGCTGTAAGGAATTCTGTGTCGCTAGCATCAGCTAGCACCAAATTTAGCGA
>CALMBE010000273.1 GCA_937860165.1 uncultured Planctomycetaceae bacterium | reverse complement strand
CAACGTCACTCGCGGTGCCCGTTTCAATCGCCCGCCGGCAGAAGCGCGCTGCACCGTCGAGCAACATCAATTGGAGTTGGGGTTGCGAGGCAGTTTGAACTTTGGTTTCGAGATAGTTTTGATTGGCCATGGCGGGGAGTAACTTTCAGTTTGAGACTTGTGAACTTAATCGCGAATCGTCCTGCGTTATCTAGTTCTAGTGGTGGTCAAGGGTGCGATCGGCGTGAAGCCAGCCAAGGCGGCTTGCGACTCCTTGAGTCCTGCTAGTACAGATTCCAACTGCGTAAACTGCAAAAGCAAGCGTTCGCGTTGGCGTTCCAAAAATAGATTGAGCCTGCCAATCTTGTCCTGGTTGACATCGATTTTGTTCTGGAGGGAATCGTTGCGGCTCTCGAGCAGGCCACCCTCGCCCGCGAGTCGCTCGACGACCTGATTGAGCTTTGCCACGACACCCTTGTCCTCGGCGGTGAAAAAGTTTTCCAAGCCCTCGGGGTCGTCGGCATAAGCCTCTTGGAACACAGCCTTGTCGAGTTCTAACTTCCCTTTGTCCGTAACGCTGATGCCGATCTGCTCAAGGGATTGAAAAGAGCCGAGTCCAAAATAGCGATCGGTAATAGCTCTCGAGAGGTCCGAATCGATCCGGAGGGCCTCGTTCGTGCCAAACAGTAACCCGGTGGTGAGTGCTTCAGCATCGAAGGAAGTCAGATCCGTTAGGCCGTCTCGCAGGGCATTGTAGGACTTAATAAACGATTCCACACCAGCGATCAGTGGAGCATCGTTTTTGGAAACGGTGACTTTGACGGGAGCATCGCTCGTTCCCTCGACAGTGATACTCAGGCCGTCGACTACTTGGTCAAAAGTATTGTCCGAGGAACTGACAATAATCCCACCTTGAGCACTCGAGGCGCTCCCAAATTGCAGAATCGCGTCCTGGGCCGAGCTGATTTCCTCGAAACTGAAACTCGAATCCTGTAAGTCAAGCAGCAATTCACTTGCTTCACCAGTTTGGTCGACGGTAAGCGACAATCGGTAACCCTGCCCATCGTTCAAGAGAGACGCGGTTACTCCCCCACCAAGTTCATTGATCTTTTCCACGACATCTTCCAAGGTGTCGTTGTCTTCGATTTCGAGCGATTTAAGGGTAGTTCCATTGAGCACTTGGGTAGGTGTGCCATCCACATCCACTTCCGAACTGGTTCCCGCGATGCCAAGATCGGAAGCGGTCGTCCCACTGGAATTCGCTACCGTGATTTTTCCTTCGCCGCCAGCTGTGTCGATGAGAATAATCCCATCCCCTAGGTCGTTGATCCGGGCGGTCACACCCACGATGGATGCATTGATCGCATCGATCACGTCGCCAACCGTTTGGGCTACAGAATCTGTTGAATTGAGATCGATGGTTTTCTTCACTCCATCGGTATCGGTGATGGTGATGTCGCCGAGAGTTGTGATTCCCCGACCCCCGTTGATCGATGAGAGCAAGGTCGCCTCGCTCAAGCTCTGGCGATCGAGCGAACCGCTATCAACAGTCGTGGAGGCGGAGTTCTGGGCGATCTTCAAGTCTTGTGCTACCGTCGATCCGACACTACTCCCAATGATGAAATTGCTGGCTGTGCCTCCCGTGGTATCGGTGACGACGAATCCCCCTCCCGACTGATTGAGGGAAGCCGTCACTCCCGTGGCTTGGGCATTGATTGCGGAAATCACTTCGCTCACGGTTTCGGCACTCGACAAATTGACTACCGACACCACCCCATTGCGGTTGGTGAAGTTTAAGTTACCTGGATGTTCGATCCCCGCCCCTCCATGGAGCGACGTGAGTAAGGTGTCTTTCAGTCCGGAAACGATTCTTCGACCGGCAATGACCCCCGCGGAGGCGGACTTGGTTAAACCCAAGTCGTCGGCAGCAGTACCGAGGACTCCGTTTGAAACCGTCAAGACCCCGCTCCCTGTGGTGAGATCGGTAATCTGAAGTCGCTTCCCGTCGGCGGCTATGGTAGCCGAGACCTTTCCAGCAAACTGAGAATCTTCGTTGATGGCATCGATAACCTCCGAGATCGTTTTGGCCCCCGAGAGATTTACCCCTGCCGATGTGCCGTCGGCCAAAGTAATTGCGAGATCGTCGACACTGGTGGCATGGTCGGTAATGGACACACCGTTTCCGTCATTGAGAAACGAAAGTCTGGTATCACCGTGCAGAGAGAAAATATCGGTGCCGAGAGCAGTGGTAGTTGCTCCCGACGCATTGATTCCAGACAATCCGAGACCTGCGGCGGTGCTCCCGCTACCGATTTCCTTGACACTGAGCGTGCCGGTCTGTCCGGTATTGTCAGTGAGCTGGATTTGGTCTCCAACGACCTCGGCCGTCACATTGATTGAGGTATTAGAGTTGATCGCCTCCAAAACGTCGTCGACGGTAATCGCGTAACTAAGATCGATAACGGCATCGTCGCCGCTCTTATCGGTAACGCGAATCTTGCCGCGGCTGACACCTTCGCCCGCGTTGAGTTCGTCCAGGGCGATTCCCTTCGCGACAAAACCACCTGTGCGAAAACTCAGAGCTTGCTGGGTAAAGGTGGAAGTCGGGCTGTCAAATCGCTGGCTGATAAATTGCTGGGAGCTAGCTTGGCGGACCGGGGTAAATTGATAACTGGCCGCAACGGGGTTTCCCCCGGAGGGAATCGAAACTCCCACGAGCGAAGGGTCTGCGCTCGTAGCTTTCTTGGAAGCAAAGGTCGTACTAGTTTCGAGTTTTCCCAAGTCGAATTGTACGCTCAGCAAACTGGCGGAGAGTCGATTTACTGCCACCTGCTGGTTTTGAATATCCTTGGTTCGCGCTTCGAGAAGCTTCCGTGGTCTTGCTGCCACGTCGATCAGTTGATCCACGGTATCCGTAATTGGCAGCCCGGAAATCAACCCTATATTGGATGTGATACGCCCCATGAACAACGCTTTCTATTAGCGAACTCTCGGTGATACCAACTACCTGCTCACTAAGTGTAGTTTGCAGGATGGCTCCAATAGCTAGCACCTAGGTGCGGAGCCCCGTAAAAGGTATCGGTCAGGGGGCTTGTCCGGCTAAAGCCAATCGCTGCTGCCAAGGTTGGAATGGCTTGGGAGCGCGGCAGGGTCAATGACTTTTTCACAACGGAGGGTGCCATGGCCACGGCGGTACTCCGCAGTGGCCATGTTTTCTCGACGATTC
>CALMBE010000272.1 GCA_937860165.1 uncultured Planctomycetaceae bacterium | reverse complement strand
GCCGGGTTATTCGAGACAATTGAATGCGGCACCGGAACGGTGCCGGCTAACTGGAGCAATCAACTCTAACCTCTAACCCCTCACTCCGACACCCGCCAACGAACTCGGAAGAGCCACGTTATCACCAGCAGCAACGCGGCGTTGGTAAGCACCGCAAACAGCAGGTGGCCGAAGAACACCGAAATCGCAACCTGGGGAATTCCCTGCGAATTGGAAATCGTGAGCGGCAGGTTAAATACCGCCGCAAAGGGGCTCGTCATGCTAGCGAATTGCACGACGCTGTGCGCTTCGTTCGATTTGACAAACACTTTGACAAACTCTTGGGCGGCCAAGGGCAAGAGAAACAGCGTGATGAGAATCAAATAAGTCGCCAACAGACTCGAAGATGTTTTGTGAAACAAGGTCGAACAAAACAACGCCGTGATCGCAGTCGTCAGACACGTCAACACCACGACTAGAAAATAACCCCCCATCGTGGGCAAATTCTTCCAAAACTCCAGCGGCATAATGCACGCCAACACCACCGGCCACATCAGAAACGAAGTCAACACGCTCGACACCCGCAATCCCGAGAGCAGTTTGCCCCACATCATTTGCCAGGGGGTGATCAGCGTGGTCAATAGGAGGTCGAGGGTTTGCCGTTCCCGTTCGCTCGTCACACTCCCCGCAGTGAACACGGGGCCCACCAACATATTGAATAGCAACACGTAGGCGATGTACCACGGGGCGAGGTTCGGTTTCAAGTACAGACAGACCGCCATCAACCCGATCGCTAGCAACATACTGATCTGGATCACCAGCCGCAGCATGAGTGTGCCTTGGCTGAAAATCTCGCTACGAATTTCCTTTTCATAGATCGGATTGGCGTCGTCCGGGAGAAAAGTAGTTCGCTTGGGAGGAGCAAACAACCGATCAGGAAACTCATCACGTTTGATGTACAATCCCACTGCCGATTCGGCTTCCGTTTCCAGATCGATTGCCTCACGCCCCGCACTTCCCAAGTCGGGGGCATGCAACAACCGCCGGGTCGTATCGGCAAACAACAGGGCCGCGACCGACAAGCACGCCGCCGGCACAACGGTCAAAATCACGATCAAGCGTGCCTCGCCCAATTGATCCAGCGCCTGCCAGATAAACACGCCCGTGAGTGCCAAGGGCAAAATTGCCAAGTAAGAAACCACCAGCGACGCGCTCGTGCGACTAAAGTAACTGCTACACCACAGGCTGATCATGACAAACAACGTGATCGAGGAAATCATCGCCAGATAAGCGGCAATCACCTCGAAAAACTGCACTCCGCCCAGCGGGAGGCACAACATCACCACTGGCAGGGAACCGATCATCAACTCCGCCAGCGGCCCCAAGGAAGCCGCCAGTTTACCCAGTACGATGGCACCCGGGCGCATGGGGCTGGCCAGCAGCATCTCGAAACTGTCGCGTTCCTTCTCTCCGGTGAGCGCTCCCGCGGCAAAGCTGGGAGCCATCAGCGACATCAACATATACTGCCCGACGAACAGCAGGTTCACCAACGGTTTGGCCTTGTCGGAATTCGACATGTCGATCCGCTCCTCGGCAGGCCAGGCCGTGTAGATCAAAAAGCCTAGCACCCCCACATAAGCAAACAACAGCACAAAGGTGCGCGTCTGCCGCAAGTTGGAAACGAGTTCGTTTTGTAAAACGGGGTTTTCGAAGAGATACATGCGGGGGGTCTGGGGGCTGGGGGAGGTACGATTTGGGGACCAGATAGGCCATTTCGAATCCCCCTCCCCGGTATTTCCGAGGAGGGGTTAGGGGAGGGGCATTCTTGAATTTCAACTTCCACGAAAACCCTCCCCTAGCTCCTCACTGCAAGGGAGGGGGATTTGAATACAGGGCCGATCACTTTTTCAAGATGGGGGGTGCCATGGCCACGGCGGTACTCCGCCGTGGCCATGTTT
>CALMBE010000271.1 GCA_937860165.1 uncultured Planctomycetaceae bacterium | reverse complement strand
CCGCCATGTCGCCACTAAAGAGTGCATCAAGTCCCGCTCCTTGCGTGGCGTGCATTTCGACGCGGAGTCGAGCCGCTTCATCGAAAACAGGCGCTGTGAAAACCGAAGACCCAATGGCTGTTCCAAGTTGGGTCGAGCCCGCTCCCGTTCCCCCGGCAAACACCGTGGCGAGCGAGACACACAAGAGCGAAGTCCGTGTTTTATAAATTCCTTCCGTGGAATCGGCAAAATTCACCCGAAAGGTGAGTGCGAGAAAGGCTTGTTTCCACGAGGCATTTCCCACTCCCAGGCCCCGATGGCTGAGCTGGATGTTGGTGACATCCTTAAGGTCCAAGATTTCGCCCTCTTGAAGAACCTGCACAATATTGCCGCAAATTTGCAAGAACAGTCCACTGTGCCCGACTTCGCCCCCGAGACTGAATCCGCTGTCCCCGGTGGCGACAAAGGCCGTCGCACTGCCGATCGTCGAAACCTCGAAGAACCGACCAAAGGTTCCACCCAGCGAAGGGTGAAGCGTGTTGGTGTCGGCAATTTTTTTCACGGTGCCGAGATTGTGATAGTAAACGCCTGACTTGGTGGCCAAGTCATCGTACGAAAAGGCTACCGTCTGTCCAGCAAGCGACGGGCGCGCAGTTCGCTCGGAAGCAGGGAGCCCTGGATGGCCGATTTGAATCTGGTTTTCCACATGTGTGGTAATAAATCCCAGGCCCGAATTAAAGGTCCCACCGAGAAAGGGAATGGCAACGTTCTTGTCGGCAATTGCGAAGATCGTGTCAGTGAGTTGATCCCAGCGGTAAATCCCCGTGTCTCCAATCGTAGTCCAATTGCCCTGAAAGGCAATCGAGCGATTCTGGACCGCTGGGTTCTTGGTGATGTTGTGATCGAGGTAATCACCGAACGAAGCAAATTTCGCTCCGCCACCGCCGGGCACATTATCGTTTCCATCGACGGCTACTCCCGCGAATGTCGCCGGATTGCTATCCAACGCATTGAATCCAATTAGGGTAATGTTCTTAGCTGCTGCGCCAGCGCCGAACTTCGTGAAAACAACATTGCCATCATGGATTTGCGGTGCCCCCGAACCGATCGATGCGAAATTGAGCGTGTTGCCGGTGGTGTAATATTCGTTTGGCTGTGACCCGCCCGAGGGGGGAACCACTTTGAAAGCTACGTCGCTGAGCGAAGTACTCGGATCGGTCAAAATAGTTTGCGAACCGATGCTGGGATCTAATTTGTGAATGCGTGACAAGACATTGGTAGGCAATGCGCGATCGACCGCACGAATGCCAAAGCTGGGGCTCGTCGTAGCCGCTCGATAGGTGATATATCCACTATTGATTGAGGGCCGGCCAAACGTGTCGTAAGTGAAACCGGACGGCTCGGTGGGGGCTTGTGTATTGACGTCGGCAACTTTGGTAAAAGCAAAACCTGCTGCTCCAGCACGGGAGTTTACACACATCGCTGTGATAAGACCCAATATGAGTGTGAGTATTCCAGCGAAAAGAGTGCGTGATTTCGAGTAGCTTCGATTCATTAGACTACCTCAGAAAGATTCGCGGACCAGAGTTAGAAGAGACAGCGACAAGCTTTGACAACTGTCAGGATAGGACTGGGCTAACCCTTTGTCAAATTACCGGCGCTTTCCGCATGGCCGATCAGTTTTTCAAGGAGAGGGTGCCATGGCCACGGCGGTACTCCGCTGTGGCCATGTTTTCTCGACTATTCACATGCTCACGCCGGAGTACCAGCGTGAGCATGGCACCCCAAAATGAATAACTGCTCGACCCTGATCCCTGGGGATTGTAGAGTTGACTGGTGAGGATTAGGTTGCACTTACTAGCGGCGTGGCTCAGTCTTACCCACCCTACGGATCGAATTCAATTGAATGTTTCACGCAGAGGCGCGGAGGCGCAAAGACGCGACGGCATGTAATACGCTTCTCTGCGCCTCAGCGGTTTAATTCCCCGACAACGTCGAGAGGTACCCAAATTTCTAAACCCTGAACCCTAAACCCTGAACCCTTTTCTGGTCAGGTATACCGCACGTCTCGGAATTGGGGCTCGAAGAATGCTGGGAGGAGGGCGTCGACGCGGAGTAGCCCTGCGCGGGTGAGCTTGATGGTTCGACCCTCGATCACGGCAAATCCTGCTGCATCGAGGTCGCGCCAATTGGTTTCCCAGTGTGCAAGAATATCGCGGTTGTACTTCCGCTGGAAGTAATCGGCATCGAGATAACCGCGTTTGAGCAATAGGATCATCTCACGGATCAAGGCCTGCTCGGCAGTGATGCGGAGGCCCCGGCCTAAGGGCAACTGACCGGCCTCCAACATGCTGCAATAGTTGTCCCACTCGTGGCGATTTTGGTAGTGAACTCCGGATACGTGCCCGAAGCTGGCGATTCCGGTGGCCAGGAGGTCGCTCCCGTGCCAGAGGTTGTCGCGATAGCTGAATTTCACGCGCTGCGGGTCTCGCACCAACGTGTAGGCACTCGAAACGTGGTAACCCACTGCGATGAGTTGATCGAAGGCGTAGTCGACCCATCGCCGTTTCGTGGGCCAATCGGCGACCGGGGTGGCGATCTGGTTCCCAAGAATGTCTTGCGAGTAAACGGTGTTGAAGGGCAATTCCATCTGATAGATGGTGATGCTATCGGGGGCGAGGTCGATTGCTCGGCGGATGGAGAATTGCCATTTCTGATCGGTTTCGCCAACCATGCCGGCGTCACGCTGCATCTCGACAATCTCAAGGGCGCGAATACCCATCACCAGGTGGAAACACTCTTCAAGGCTTTTGGCCGTGCGCTGCGCATGGCGGTCGAGGTCGACCCGCGTATTTTTTCCGACGGCTGGGCGATGGCCCTTGCCTCCTGCGGCGTTACCCGTGTCAGCCTCGGCGTGCAGAGCTTTTCCGAGCCGATCCAGAAGGCGATCGGCCGGATTCAGCCTCGGCACATGATCGAGACCTGCATTGCGTCGCTGCGGCATC
>CALMBE010000270.1 GCA_937860165.1 uncultured Planctomycetaceae bacterium | reverse complement strand
AACATGGCCACAGCGGAATACCGCCGTGGCCATGGCACCCTTATCCTGAAAAACTGATTGGCCCATTCCCTCACTCGGTCACTTGACCTGTCGCTCGGGTTGCTGGGCGAGATCCGAGAGCTGTTGGCCCTCCAGGAAGGCAAACAGTTGGCCCACTTGTTCGAGTGTCAGGCGGTTGAGCAAGCCCGCGGGCATGGCCGAGGTGGTACTCGGTTTGATTTCCCCGATCTCGGCACGGGCGATTTCGATTTTCTCTCCGTCGGCAGTCAGGACAGTCACTCCTGCTTCGCCGCGGGGTACGACGAGTCCCTGATGCGTCTTGCCATTGGCGATCACGATCTGACTCGCATATTGGTCCGAGATGATGTGCGAGGGAAACACGATCGATTCGAGGATCTCACGGCGTTGGAATCTGCGGGCAACGGTGGTCAAGTCTGGCCCCAGGGTTTCTCCGAAGCTTTCATAGCGGTGGCATTTCACACATTGGGCTTCGCCAAAGGCTAATCGCCCTTGCTCCGGATCAGCGGACTGGGCTCCGGCGCTTTCGAGATAAGTCAGCAGTTCCTCGTAGCTCCATTTGTCTTCCGGCGAATCAACCGGCAACTCGGCGCGGGGCGTGTTCGGATAGGTCTGGGAATACCACTGCTGCCATTGGGCCAATTGAGATTGCCAAGCGGGATACTCCGCTACGGGAGCTCGCCCCGCCCAATGGTCCAGCAATGCCAAGGCCGCCGGGGCACCTTGTTCGCCCGCGCGCAGCCCTTGCAAGATGACTTGACGGAAATGTGCTGCCTCTTGGGGCTTTTGGGGGACTTTGGCGAGCGCACTAAGGATTTCCTGGGCCGGCCGACCTTCGACGATCTTAAGAGCATCGAGCAAATAGGGCCAGTTATCCCCACCCGGTTGCTGGGAGAGGCTCATGGCCACTGTCGCCCGATCTGCGGGAGAATTGGTGTACAAGGCGCGGAGATACACCAAGCTCTCGGCTTCGCCGCTGCGACCAAGTACCGCCATGATTCCCACACGGAGGCGTCGAAAGGCATCGCCCTGGGAACAGAGCGGCTGCACGCGGCCATCGAGCGTGCGCAAGACTCCCAGGAGTTCGGCTGGTGGTTGAGGTGGTAGTTTCGCCAGCACCGACAACGACGCCGCCGGCCAGCGCTCCCCCGAGGCCAGCACTTGTTGCCTTTCGGCGAGGGAAAAATTCGTGAAGAAATCGCGGGCGAAGTTTTCCACGTAAGCACTCACGCTGTACCCGGCCTGGACCGTGCGGGCTTCTTCAAAGAACCGCATGAACGCGAGCTTGCTGTCGATCGTCCAGCCTTGTTGCAGCAGCGCGGCGTAGGCAGCCAAGTGCAGTTTCTCGGCATAGGGCAACCCGAGCGCGAGCTGTGAAGCAAATCTTTCCGCAGAACCAGGGACTTGCAAATGGACCAAGAGCCGCACCAACTCGCGGTCCGATTGCGGATCGCCACTCGGATAATTGGCTAGCAAGATGTTGCCCAATTCGGGAAGTTCTGCCGCTGGGACCTTGCCCAATTCAAGCGCGAGTTGCACGACCCGCAGTAAGTCGAGTCGCTGGGAATTTTTCGCGGCAGCGGGTTCATGAAGCACGCTTTGACAGCGATTCAAGATGGCCAGCGCCGCTCCCGGATCGCGGCTGCAGGCCAAGAGGGGGACCGCTCCGCGACAAAAGACATTGAGGTCGGAATGGTCGAGAACCAGCTGGGCCCAACTTTGCGGGGGCTGTTTTTCTAAGGCCCGGCGGGCTGCAAAGGCCACAAAGCGATCCTTGTCGGCCAATAGGTTCACCAATAATTCTGCCGTAATGGGCATTCCCTGTCGCAACAACGATTCGCAAGCCAACCGCCGCACCACGGGTTCCGCATCGGTCAGCAGCGCTTCGAGTCGTTCGTGGATGGATGAGCTGCCGCTGGCAAACATCAGTCGGGCAGCTTGCGAACGAACTTCGCCGGAAGAGTCCTGCGAAAGTTCCAACAACAGCAAATCCGTGGGGGCCGGTCCGAAGAAGACCATCAGATCCAGGGCTCGCAAGCGGTCAGCTAGGTCGCGGTGGGGGTCTTGGGCCACTGCCGTGACGGTCGCGGCCCAACTTTCAGCGAGGTCGGCCTTCACGGTAGCAATTTTAGCGCGGGCCCAGTCGGCATCGAGTTGCGGTTGCCGCAGTGCTTGATCGATTCCGGTGAGCGAATCGTCGTTCGTCGCGGGAAGCTCGCCGGTCCACCGCACGCGATAGATTCCACCGTCGGTTCCACGACCGCCGGTGCAGAAATAGAGGGCACCCTCATCACCCACGGCAATGTCGGTGGCGTTCAGTGGTTTGCCTGCGATGAAGGCTTCGGTCTTGCCACGGTAAGTGGCACCGGCGGGATCGAGGCGAACGCAATAAATGTGCCCCGTGGACCAATCGCAGCCGAACATGGCTCCTTGATACTTCGCGGGGAATTTTTGGTGCTCGTAGAATTCGACACCCGTGGGAGAGCCCGCTCCGAGCTGGACTGCGGCAGGCAGACTATCGAGATAATATTCGGGCCATTTCGCCCAACCACTCCGCCAGCCGAGTTCCGCCCCGGCGGTGATGTGGTTCACCCGGGTGGGGCGATACCAGGGGGCCCCCATGTCCCATTCCATGTCCGAGTCATAAGTAAAAAGTTCACCGCGACGATTAAAGGCAAAGTCATAAGAATTGCGAATGCCACCGGCCACCAGTTCCACGAACGTCCCCTCGGCATCGGTGCGGAAAATGGTTCCGCCGGGAGCGGGAATCCCGACCGCATGACCCCGAGGGTCGTCGTAGCGGGGTTGCACCAGATCTCCCTCGTAGGGATGGGCGTAAGGACTTTGGGCACGGGGCTGCGATCCGACTCGAGCATGGTCGCCGACGATGACATAAATCATACCATCGGGTCCAAGCCGCACGGCGTGGGCCCCATGTTCGCCCCGAGAGCCACGGATCGGAACCAGGGGGGTGACTTCCTCGGCGACGCCATCGTGGTCGGCATCTCGCAAGCGATAGAGGGCGACCCCTGCGGGGCCATCGCCGATGGCAAACACCCGGGTTCCCATGGGGAGAATCCCTTGCACGTTCACCAGCTTCTCGGAGAACACGCTGACGGAATCGGGATTGCCATTGTCGTCGGAGTCGGTGATGAAGAGCAGATTTCCCCCTTCGCGGGAGGCCAGGATATTGCCGCGGGAATCGAAGGCCATGGCGATCAAGGAACCGACCTCTTCGTCGCGCATGAGGCGCTCGATAGCAAAGCCTTCGGCGATTTTGAATCGCGCCCCCACCCCGGCGACCACGATTTCATTCCCCCACGGGAGGGCGATCCCCAGCAGACCATAGCTCTTGGCAGCAACCCACTCGCTGTCGGGAAACAGGGTGCTGGACCACTGCGAGTAGTTGCGAACGGAAGTTTTCCAAGAGTCATCGGTCGGGTGATTGGCGTAAGTGCCGCTTTTTTCTTTGACCAGGATGCGACCGACCAGCCCCGCCGAACCGGGATCGGAATTGGAGACCCGAACGGCCACGCTATTGGTACCTCGCACCAAGTGAGTCGTGACATTGAAAACCTTTAACTGCCGCCAATCGTTGCCGGTACCGACTCGCTGGCCGTTGACGAAAACTTCAAATTGGTTATCGGCCGTGATTTGGAGCTCGCCGACCTCGGGGTCCGCTAGTTCAAAGGTTTTGCGAAAATAGCAGTCCCCCAGGGGGACTTCGTTCCGCTTGTGGGCCGGTGACCAAATCCACTCGGCACCGCCGAGCTCGCGGGTGACGTTTTCGACGAGATCGTCGCCGCGAACCAAGTTATTGAATTGAAAACCCGTGGCGAGGATGCCAACCAACGACAGGCTGCGAATCACCTTGTTCATGGCGCTTACTCAATCCGTTGAGGAAGAAAATACTGCGACTCCCGCTCGCGGACTTAAGACAGAACGGCTCGCAGTTGCCCGCGGGGGTGGCCACCCTGCCACACCCAACCCGCTCGGCAATGGGAAAACTTACCCCGGAAACGGGTCCCCAGGCAACACGAACTCGCGCTCGGTGCTAGCAGAGAAAATGGGGCTGGGGACCTCAGGCGAGCCGTAAGCAGACCACACAGATGGGTGTGGTGCCCTCGCCCGGAGGGAAAATGTGAAATGTTTGATGTGTGATTGATGATGTCAGGGGGGACTGTGGGACTGGGAAAATGCTAAACCGCAAGCGGCGGAAATTCCATTTACTTACGACTTACGACTTACGACTGACCGCTTTCACATCACACATCAAATTTCCCCGGACGCTGAAGCGACCTCGCCTGGGGGGGGCGTTACGTGGGGAGGATCGCGAGTTGCGAGCGGCGCAACTGGCCGCAGGCGGCGTCGATGCGGTCCCCTTTGCGGTGGCGGAAGCGGACGCGAATGCCGGCGTCTTCGAGGATCGCTCGGAATCGCAGCTGCGCTTGCGAGTCGGGGGTGCGGTACGGCAGGCCGGCCACGGGGTTGTAGGGGATCACGTTGAGCAAGGCCTCGCGGCCCGCTAAAAGTTGCCCCAGTTCGCGGGCGTGGTGGGGCCCGTCGTTGATGTCGGCCAGCAGCACGTATTCAAATGTCATGCGGCGGCCCGAGGCGGCGAAGTATTTTTCGGCAGCGGCCAGAATCGCCGCGAGGCCGATTTTTTCGTTGACGGGGACCAACTGATTGCGAAGCTCATCGTTGGGGGCGTGGAGCGAGATCGCCAAACGGTAGTGGGTTTCGTGCTCGGCGAGTCGTTCGAGCGGTTTCGGGAGCCCGACGGTGGAAATGGTGATCCGCCGGGCACTGATGTCGAGGGCATCCGAGTGGTGGGCCTGGGCCAGGGCTGGCAAGAGGGCATCGAGATTCGCCAGCGGTTCGCCCATGCCCATGACCACGATATGGCTCAGGCGTTCTTGGGGTTCGAGGAGCATTTGGAGTCGCAGCATTTGTTCGAGAATTTCGCCTGTGGTGAGATTGCGATCGACACCATCAAGTCCGCTGGCACAAAACACACAACCCATCCCGCAGCCCACTTGGGTGCTGATGCAGATCGTGCGGCGAATGGTATCGCGGAGGAGTACGCACTCGATTTGCCCCCCATC
>CALMBE010000269.1 GCA_937860165.1 uncultured Planctomycetaceae bacterium | reverse complement strand
CGGCGGCCTGGCAATCTTGCCAATGGTCGCCTACCACGTCGAGCAACTGGTGATCGATACGCTGCTGGCGCAGCGATATCGCAAGAAGTCTTAACGAAGCACCGCAGTTGACCCTTCTCACTTACGTGGGTTTCCACTCGCTTTGCTGCACTGATGACAGTACCGCCACTAGCAGCTATGCGCCGTGAAAGTCGGTTGAGCGCACGTCGATGACTTCAATTCCAGGATACCGCCGAAAGTCAGCGACATTAAAGGTGAGCAGATGAGAAATCTCGTGTCGCTTCATCGCTGCCACAATCCGAGTATCGTGAGCGCTCTTACCCTTGGCGTCGTGTTGTCGCGCGAGTTCACGCCAGTTTTCAAAAATGCCTTGTTCGTCGCGAGCAAGCTCGAATGCTTTGAGCCATAGAGATATCGCTTTGTCGGCGTCAGCCGTCGTCATGCCGAAACCGTTTTCAGCAGCCGGTCGGGTGACGACCACCCAATACTCGTAAATCACTTGCGGTATTAGGAAGAGCTCGTGCTGACCGAGGTGCAGTTTGGCAACTGCATTTTCAGTAGCCGAGTGGTCTGGATGCCCACGCTCGACAAGTCGACACAACACGTTCGTGTCGAGCAAGATTTTCATTCACCACGACCCGCGTAGATTGATTCTCGACTGTCATCGACAAGATGCGTGACCACCGGATGAAGCTCGATAAGTTGGCGAAATGTTTCCTCCCACGGTACGACATCTCGATCAGACAGCGATGTCTGAGAAACCGGGATCACCTTGACGCAGTCGCCCGGCAAGAGGCCAACGACCGGTTCGTCGGGCACAAAATGCTGACCATCAAAATGGGCGAGAATGTTTGTCGACATACCCCAAGTATACACCAGCCACTAGAAACTAGCAAAAGACAATGGACTGCGTGACGAAGTGGATTTTCGCCGAGTGGAAGGCTTCAAATTACCACGGAAAGTCCTCGGCCAAATCCCATCCTCGCCAACAAGTTCAGGTAATGGCCGGGGAGGTGGATCTGTTTTATCCCAGTCGGGCCCGGGCTCGATGGACCAATTCCTGCACGCGGTCATGGGCGAATTGCGTGACTTCGATGGCGGTCGAATCGCCGAACTCGATCGGTTCGCCGATTTCGACGGCGACGCGAAGATTGGGAAGCATTGCCAAGCGTTTGACGTGGTCGAGAAACGAATCGTCGACATAATACGCGGCTTCGTCGCCGTAAGCGATTCCGATCGGCACGAGTTGAGCCTGTGATCTCCGGGCGGCATTGAAGGCTCCGGTATGGAATTCGCGGACTTCATCCCCGGCGTGCGAAGTCCCTTCGGGAAACATGGTCACACCTTGACTGTTTTCTACCAGATGTGCCACCTCTTTCAAAACAGCCGCCCCACTCCGCCGCGATTCGCGATCGACAAACAAGGTGCCGACGCGTTGGGCACCACGCCCCAACAGAGGCCAATCGGCGACATCGTGCCGACTGATGCAGCGGCCTTCGACCAACGCCAACGTAATCGGGATATCCATCCCCGAGCGATGGTTCGCAATAAAAATTCGCCCCCGACCCTGGGAGTCACAACCGGAGACCGGGTTGTGATGTTCTAAGAGAGCCCCGTGGGCAGTGAGCTTGACTCCAAAAATCCGGAGATTGATTTTCGACCAGCGAGGTACCCAGCGATTGACAATCTTTGAGTGGTTACAACGCCCGGCCAAGCACAACGTTATCTCGAAGCAACTCCAGCACACGAGCATGTTCACTAGGCATGCAAATGAACGCCAATAAAGCCTCAGAGATTTCATTAACAGCATGCTTTCTCGGTGAGAAAAACCTTCACTGGACCTGGAAAGGCTAGGGCAATTTCCGCAACGTGAAGATCGTGTGGAGGAGCATGACCAAGAGCCCCGTGACAAAAACGAGGAGATTGATTTTCGCGGCGGGCGTGACATTGCTTCTCGCCGCATGCGCCACGTCAACGCGCTGCGCAACCCGGTGCCGAAGCCGATGCTGGTGACCGAGATCGGCCACCCCGGCGGCTTCCAGCGCTACGAGCACGCGATCGACTACCTGCAGCGCGACGGCGTGG
>CALMBE010000268.1 GCA_937860165.1 uncultured Planctomycetaceae bacterium | reverse complement strand
GCGGTGTTGGTTGTGTCGACTCGAACCCCAAAGTTAAGATGTGACAAAGCACTAGTAACCTGAGTTTAGCTCATTGAAGTTGTGTTCTACTTATTCTTGGTGCTTCCTGCCAAGCATGCCCAGTCCCAGGGAGAAACTGCGGTTGTGCATTCCACACCATCATCACTGGCAGGATATTGAATTCGCTGCAATGAGAGGACGCTCATCCCAAGGGAATTGAATATCTTCCGGAGTTCTGGCCGGGAATAATGTTTTTGTGGGGTATCCAGGCGGCAAATCAGGTCCGATTGCTCGGATGCGGTGCCAAAGAACGCCTCTACGGTTTGATGGGAAATCGCTCGTGCCGATTCCAAGGAGGGAACCACCACCAGCAAGTAACTCTTCGACTTCATAAGTCCAGCGAGACTCTCCCATTGCCGAAGCCGCAATTTCTCATCGGGCGAAGTCACCACATTTAAGCACACCACCAAGTCGCCGATTGGGCCGAGTTTGCGAGCTGCATCCTCGAGCGGCAAAGTACGCCACTTTGTATGATCGAACTGTTTACACCGACGCCGAGCGCGTCGCACCATCGACGCCGCGAAATCAAAAGCCGTAACCGAACCAAATCGATCTCCAAATCGCTCGACAAAGGTACCAATACCGCAACCAGCATCGACCAACGTATGCCGCCGTGTGATCCGGAGCTTATCGAGCAGCCGAGCCAATTGCGCGCCACTACTGGCCGTAATATCGCAGACAGAATCCTCGAATTCCGCAGCCAAGCGATTCCAGATGGAGGCACTCATCCCTCACTTCCCCGGATCCATTGTTTATTCGGAAATGCAGTAAAGCGATTTTTCGCCACGGATGAACAATTGATCCCCGACGATAGCAGGCGTGGCGTCAATGGTCTCGTCGAGTTTGTTGGTGGCCAACACTTCCAATTCATTTCCGTGCTTGGCAACCACGGTATTTCCATTCCGTCCGCACATATAAATTCTTCCGGCAGCTGCTACCGGAGAAGAATAAATCATGTCGATTTCTGGGAGACGTTTGGCCTTGAAAATCGGTTCGCCCGATTCGGCTTGGTAACAAGAGAGTATTCCATTGTTTCCCTTGAGGAAGTAGAGGTGATCTTCGACCAGCAGGGGGGAAGGCACGTAAGGAGTATTTTGGTCGAGTTTCCAGGCGATGGAGTCGCTATTGGCGACATCGCCCTGGGAATCAAGCGGAATTGCATACAAAGCCGCGCCGCGGTGGCCGGTCATGCAGAAGACCAAGTCCTTGGAGACCAAGGCCGTGGGCACGGCCCCCATGGCTTGACCGCCACATTCCCAGATGATTTCGCCTGTGGCGAGGTCATAGCTCCGCGCACGATTCATGTCATTGACGATCACCTGCACCTTGCCGCTATGCTCGATGATGAGCGGCGTGAGCCAAGTGGTTTCTTCATCGCGGTCAACTTTCCATTTAGTATCACCTGTATTGGCATCCAGTGCAGTGATGTACGATTGCCCCTCGTGATCCCAGTTGATCACGACCGTGTCACCGTGGATCGCCGGTGAAGAACCTTCGCCAAAAGAATTGCGGGTGGTCATCTGACCGAAGTCAATTTTCCAGCGAAGTTGGCCATCCAAGGTGTAGGAATAGACTCCTCGGGAACCAAAGTTTACGTACAAATTCTTGCCATCTGTCACGGGAGATGACGAGGCATAGCTTGCCGTGCCGTGGTGCCCCTCGTGGGGGACGAGTTCGCAGGCAGTATGTTGCCAGATCGTGGCTCCCGTATTGCGATCCAAGCACATGACAATGAATTGATGATAGTTGGTCGGTGCTTCGGGGCGACCCCATCCCCCTCCGTCAAAGGCCCGTCCACGGCGACTTTCTTCTCCAGGCCGAGGCCCTTCTTCCACTGGCGGTACTGCTCGCTCGGCCGGGGGCTGCTCGGCCTGCGCTAGTTGAATTGTCCCCCGATGGGCAGTCAATTTATATCGAGATGGAGGAACCCGTTCCGTCGTTTCCGCAGGGCTCTCCGCGGGGCGGTCGGTCTTAATTGCCGTCAAGAGGTAGATGCGATCTCCCCACACGATGGGTGAACCACTCCCACGACCCGGATTGGCGACTTTCCACTTAACATTCGATTCTTCGCTCCAAGTGAGGGGAGGTGCCCCCTCGGGAGCAACACCCGTGTGTTGCGGGCCGCGGAAGTTGGGCCAGTTAATTTCTCCCTGGGCGGGAAATTCAGCCGACAGGAACTGGAAAGTTAAGAGTACTGGAAGAATGCGAAATATCATGGGTTACTCGCTGATGACTGTGCGAAGGGAAGTGATCAACGCGACCTAGGCAGGGGAATTCAAAAACTTGATAAATCGAGCAAGGAGAAGGAGGAGGCTCTCGATGGTTCCTCATACTCGCATATTCTCTGGCAAACTCCAACCTGAAATGAATTCCACTCAGGGGGATTTTTTTTTGGTTCATCAGGAATCTTAATGAGTAGCAGACTAAACAATCGTGTGTGTTCCGTAGGAGCGCTTAAATCCCGGAGGGATGAAAGCCCTTAGCCGGGGGTCAGGTCGCCT
>CALMBE010000267.1 GCA_937860165.1 uncultured Planctomycetaceae bacterium | reverse complement strand
GCTGGAGCGCGTTGCGGACTGCCTCAGTACGGTTACTGGCGTTTAGCTTGGCAAGCACGGCGCTGACGTGAAATTTCACCGTGCGCTCGGTGATGGTCAGTTCGACAGCGATTTCTTTGTTCTGCAAGCCCGTCGCCAGCAGCTTCAGCACATGGGGATAAGCTTCCTGCTCGGCAGCGAACACTCGGGCAGCGAGCGACTCGGACGTATCATCATCGAACACCGGCACCGGTTGCTGCCAAATGATCGGCCCATTGTCATACTGATTGTCCACGAAATGCACCGTGCAGCCGGTAACTTTCGCCCCATAGTCGAGCACCGCTTGATGCACGCGGTCGCCATACATGCTGTGCCCACAAAAGGCAGGAATCAACGAGGGATGGATATTTAAGACGCGGTCGGCGAAATCCTCCGGCACAGGAACGCGCTTTAAGAACCCGGCCATCGCGACGTAATCGACTTCCGCCGCGCGACATGCGGCGAAAATTGCCTCGCCGTATGCTGTGTCGCTTTCGAACTCGCGGCGAGAAATCACTTGCGTGGGAACACCGGCGGCACGGGCGAATTCGAGTCCCCCCGCCTTTGCGGTACTCGAAATCACGAGCCGCACATCGATGGGAAGCTCGCCCTGAGCCGCGAGGTCCAAGAAATTCTTGAGTGTGCGACCCGAACCAGAAATCAGCACGGCAAGTCGCAAATGTGATACGCCGTGAGTCACTTGATTGAGAACACTGGTTGATCTGGATGGGCAGGATTGGGAACTAGGCGCTGACCTCGACAATCCGCCCACAAGTCAGTGGTTTCCAAAGCGGTTTGCCCGATCAGAATTTCGTCACCCAAGACAAGAGCTTGTTCCGTCGTGGAACGACCAGCAATCTCGAAGTGTATTGGTTCAGTGACATTGATGATTTCTTGGCGACCATCCGCATAGGCAGCCACACTTTTTCCGGTATAGCCAATTCCAAGTTGCTCGGCGATCTGCACGGGAATGCAGCACCGCACAGCACCCGTATCCACGAGAGCAAGGGTTTCAATTTTACGCACTTCACTCTCGGCGATCCCACCGCGGCGGGCTATGCCTTCATCGATGGCATTCGATAGTTTTACTTCTACTCGAATTTCCCCCACGAACTTGCTCCCATCCAGAACGGGTGTTATCTGACTATCAATCACTCGCTTAACCATGGCTAGTCCTCCTCGTACATTCTAATACCCTGGTTTGAACGGAACAGCCATTTCAAGGATTTTCTTTTTTTTTGGCCTAGCAGTCAAAGGTTAGCTAGTAGATTGTCCCGACGAGGAATTCTCTTTGAGTTCCACTCGTCGAATGGACAACTTGGCGGGAATCCCATGAATCGAGACTTCAAGTGGGCTTGGGCCACTGGATTGGCCAATCGCCGTCTGAACTTTTTGTCCCTCGAATCCCAATTGCACTGAGAGAACTTCCTTCTTAATGAATTCAGCCCACTGCACAACAGCTTCTTGAAGTTCTGCGCTCTCAGTAGTTATGCCAATTGCAATGCGATCTGTGAATGCTAAACCCATGTTCTTACGCTCATCTTGGATCACTCGGATGAAGTCGCGTGCTAACCCCTCGGCCAGCAACTCCGCGGTGATCTCCGTGGCCAGCACGACCACCACTCCCTTGTCGTGAGCCGAGGCCCAACCGGGTTTGGCTTGAATGCGAATCTCCACTTCGTCAGCAGTGAGCGCGACCTGTTGGCCTTCGATCTCCAAACCAATCTGCCCCGAGTCGCGGAGTTCCGCCAGGAGTTGCGAGCCATTGGTTTTTGCCAACACTCCCTTGAGCTTCGGCAACAACTTACCCAGTTTGGGGCCCAGCAACTTGAAGTTCGGCACCACCTCGTGATCGACAAACTTCTCGGGCTGATCGCTGAATTCGACCGCTTTTACGTTTAATTCATCGGCAATCACCGCCGCGTGTTCTTCGAGCCACCCCCGGTGGGTTGAGTCGGCCAGAATCACTTCGACTTTGGAGAGCGGCTGACGAACCTTGATTTCCGCCGCATTGCGAGCCTGCCGACCGAGCGAAGTGATGAGGCGCACCAGCTCCATTTGCTCGCAGAGCGGCCGGTCGACAACCGCACTTTCCCCCGTGGGGTATTCGCACAGGTGGACACTCTCGGCAACTCGGCCACCGAAAATCGCCACAGCAAGGTCCTGCCACAAGCGCTCGGCCAGGAACGGCACAAAGGGGGCACTCAACTTCGTGATAGTGATCAGGCACTCATAGAGTGTCCAGTAAGCATCGAGCTTGTCGAGCGAACGTTTTTCCTTTGCCCAAAATCGGTCGCGACTGCGCCGCACATACCAGTTCGACAAGCCATCGACAAAGGTCGTGATCGCCTGACATGCGCCGAAGTTATCGTACACATCCATCCGCTCCACAACCGTGGCACAGGTAGAATTTAATTCGCTGAGGACCCACCGATCGAGCTCGCTCCGCTGGGCAATTGGGCGGTAGGTCGCCGCTCGAGCAAGTTCTGATGCACTCAATTGGACTGGTCGCTTAAGCGACCAGTCCGAACGGGTCGCCACGAGTTCCTGCGCGGGATCGAACTCGTCGATGTTCGCGTAGATTGTGAAAAAACTGTACACGTTCCAGAGTCGCAGGAGAAACTCAGGGATGCTGTCCTTGATCGCCTCTTCGCTGTAGCGGATCGATGTCCACGGTGGCTGATTCGCAAACAAGTACCACCGCAGGGCATCGGCCCCATACTTATCGAAAATCTCATTCGGCTCGCGGTAGTTCCGCTTGCTCTTGGACATTTTCTGCCCATCTTCGCCCAGCATGAGGCCAAGGACAATGCAGTTGCGGAAGGGGTGGGGATAGTTTTGAGTTTCGAGTTCCGAGTTTCGAGTTTTTCCTACTCGCGTCTCGCGTCTCGCAACTCGCGCCTTCTCCCCCCACAACATCGTGCTGATTGCCAACTGGCTGTAGAACCAGCCGCGGGTTTGGTCGAGGGCTTCGCTGATGAAATCGGCTGGAAATTGCGCCGTAAACCGGTCGCGTTCGGGTCCCCGTTCCTGCCCCTGGTAGCCCCACTGGGCGAAGGGCATCGCGCCGCTGTCGTACCAGCAGTCGATCACTTCCGTCACACGCCGCATCCGCGCGCCCTGGGCGAACGGCGATTCGTAGGTCACCGCGTCGATATAGGGCTTGTGAATTCGCAAGTCCACGGGAAGCGCCGGATTCGCTTTTTTCGCATCATCCCAAACCTCCATCCCCGCCGCTTGCGGCTTAGCGATCAACTCGTCATAGCTGCCAATCGCCTCCATCTGGCCCGTCTCTTCGCAGACCCAGATCGGCAGCGGCGTCCCCCAATAGCGTTCGCGGCTCAAGGCCCAATCGACATTCGATTCCAGAAACTTGCCGAACCGCCCGTCGCGGATGTGCTCGGGGAGCCAATTGATCTTCGCATTGTTGGCGAGCATCTGGTCCTTGAACTCAGTCGTGCGGATGAACCAACTCTCGCGTGGGTACTGGATCAGCGGATCCTGCTCGGCCCGCCAGCAGAATGGGTAATCGTGCAGATACTGTTCCTGATGAAACAGCAACCCCCGCTGCTTGAGATCGCGGATGATGTCCTTGTCGCAATCTTTTACCCAGCGACCTCGACAATACTCGGGCCCTTCGTCGGTAAAGGTGCCATTGGGGGCGACGGCGTTGATGAGTGGTGGATCAGGTTCTAGTAACGATCGTCGGCGCTCTAAGATACGCATATCGTCCTCGCCGAACGCGGGAGCAATATGCACGAGACCAGTGCCAGAAGCCGTTGTAACGAAATCACCCAATACTACTTGCCAACTATTGTCGGGCGAATGAGAATCTAGAAACACCTGGCCTCGATTCAAGTCAATTGCCTGAGTCTCTTCGTAAGTTTCGTTCTCACTTACAACTTGGAAATTAGATGTCGCCTCTTGCTGCGAGTATACATGTGCGTCGGGATATTGCCACTGGCTCCTTGTTCTCTGCTGCCAGAAGGAGTCGAAAGGTGGGCGATAACGTCGTTCTAAGAGATCCCTACCACTGCATGTGGATTCAGAAATAAAAGTGCGCTTAGTTTTGGCCTCCAACTCTTTACGTAAATCCCCCGCAATAATAAGTTTTTCTCCACTTTGCTCATCACGAACGGTTATGTATTGTAGATAGCGATTTACGGCTACAAATTGATTCGACGGCAATGTCCAGGGGGTCGTCGTCCACACCAGCAGCGACGTGTCCGTTATGTTTCCATCATCATCCAAGAGCGGAAACTTCACATACACACTCGGATCAGCCACCTGCCGGTAGCCCTGCCCGACTTCGCCAGCAGAAAGGGCTGTGCCCCCTTGGGCCCACCACCAGACGATTTTGTGGCCCCGGTACAACAGACCCCGGTCGAAAAGTGTTTTGAGACTCCACCACACGCTCTCGACATAGCTCTGGTGGTAGGTGACGTACGCCGCGTCGAGATCGACCCAGAAGCCGAGTCGCTCGGTCAGTCGCCGCCACTCCTGCATGTACCGCCAGACACTCTGCTGACACTTTTGGATAAAAGGCTCGATGCCGAAGGCTTCTATTTCTTCCTTCGAGTGGATCCCCAGTTCCTTGCAGACCTCGACCTCGACCGGCAGGCCGTGCGTATCCCACCCCGCCTTGCGTTCGCAGCGATAGCCGCGCATCGTCTTGTAGCGGGGAAAGAGGTCCTTGATCGCGCGGGTGAGGCAATGTCCCGGGTGAGGCATGCCGTTGGCGGTCGGGGGGCCTTCGTAAAACACAAACGGCGGTGCCTCCGCGCGCGCGGCCAGCGACTTGTGGTAAATCTCCGCGTCGCGCCAGAGCTTTCCTACGGCGAGTTCCCGGGCGGGAAACGTCTCATGCTTATCGATCGAGGGAAACATTGCGTCCGTTCATTTGTTACGCGTCGTCGAAGTCAGGATCATCGCTGAACGGAGAATCGACGTCCGGTTCCGATATTTCGACCTCTTCTTCGTCGGCGGCAAAGGTGTCTGGGAATTCCTCATCCTCGGTCAAGTCGTCTTCCCAGTCCTCTTCGAAGTCGTCATCGAAGTCGTCGTCGAAATCGTCGTCGTCAAAATCATCGAACGGATCGTCCATTTCAGCCACCAAAGTGTGCTGTATCGTGAAGTCGAGCCGATTGCACCACGATTCGGATTCATTGATCCCTACGGCCCCAGTTGATGCTAGCACCCCGCAAACCATGCTTCTCCCCTATTTCTCGCACCTAGGAAATACGAATACTTGTTGTCCCGCGAATCACCGATCCCTGGTCTCTGCCCCTGAGGCAGTCAGCCTAGGGATGCCCATGAGAATCAATCATTGTAGGCGCGGATTCTGCCTCACGACAGCGGGTAATGTCAAGTTAATCACGACTCCAACTTCTCCGGCAGAAATGACCGAAAGCTGAAGTTGGAGAAATCCCCGGTTCGGGGTAAACTTTCCGGTTGTTTGCCCTTTTTCCAGTCGGCCGGCAAGGAGGCTCCGATGTCGCATCCCCCACTTCGGTTCGTTCACACGAGCGATTTTCACCTCGAAAGCCCCTTGGGGGGCGTGTCAGAAATCCCTGATTCGCTGCGTGAATTGTTCCTGGAAGCCCCATTTCTCGCTGCCCAACAGGTATTTGAAACAGCTCTGCTAGAAAGAGTGGATGCCCTGCTCCTGTCGGGGGACCTGCTGAACAGCGAATTAGCCGGGCCCCGAGCGGTCGTGTTTCTCAGGGATCAATTCCAACGCCTGGCCGACCACGGCATCCCCGTTTATTGGGCCAGTGGCAACATCGATTCCCCCGATACGTGGCCTGCCTGCGCACGGTTGCCCGACAACGTCCACCGTTTTCCCGTGGGGCGAGTAGAAAATTACGACCTGGTTCGAGAAGGTAAACCAGTTGCCCTGATTCAGGGAATCAGTCGATCCGTGGGAGTCTTGCCCGATGATCGAGGTTTTCATTGCGATGTCAGGGGGTTGTTCACCGTGGGAATCGCCCACGGGACCTCGGCATCCGCAGGGACCGAGGGGGATCGCGTCGACTATATGGCACTCGGCGGGCAGCATCAACGGCAGACCGTCGATCAATCGCCGGGGGTCGCACATTACTGCGGGACTCCGCAAGGGCGCAACCCCGAAGAGTCTGGCCCACGCGGTTGCACATTAATTTTGGTCGACGACACGGGTCAACTGAAAACCAACTTTGTTGCCACCGATGCACTCCGCTGGATTACTGAAATCGTGGAGATCACCGCCGGGACCGATGAGGATGCGTTGCTACGGCAACTTGAAGACCGCATCGAAAAACTGCAAACAAAACATTCTGGCAGTCAGTTGTTAATCACCTGGCACATCACGGGAAAAGGCGGGGTGTTGAATCACATCCGGCGCGGTGGAATCAGCGACAAAATGGTCGAAGTCCTCCGCACACGGTACGCCGGGAGGTCGCCGGGAGTGTGGACGGTCGGCATCGAGTGCAAATCTCCGCTGGATGTCCCCCAGGAATGGGTCGACGAAGAAACGATCATGGGGGACTTGCTCCGTGATTTCCGCAAGTTGGAAAACGACCCCACGATTCCGCTGGAATTGGAAGATTTTCTCCCCGAGGAATTTCGCACCGG
>CALMBE010000266.1 GCA_937860165.1 uncultured Planctomycetaceae bacterium | reverse complement strand
ATGATTCCCCGGGCGGTGATACTGAGCGGGATCGCGCCGGGAACATATGCCGGGTTGCTGTTGCGAAAAAACACGGGGAACAGGGTATGTTGGCTTACCAACTCGACTGCAAAAAAACTATGCGTGATCGCAATCAAGGCCGCCGTGACAAAAGAAGTCACGAGATGAAATACCACTTCGAGTGAAAGCTTGCCTGGCACGGTCGCCAGGACGGCGGGGAAAATTGGCACACAACTCAACCAACTCACGCTCGAAACAAGCAAAATCCACCAGGGCAAATTGATCATGCGACGCTGGGCATCCTGCAACTCGGCCGGTTCGATCTGCTTGCCATCGATGAGGGCATAATGCACTCTTCGCAATCGCAAGATCGGGACGACCCAACTAGCCACCGCGACCGGATACACTACCACATTGAACCAGAACCAACTCCGATCGAAACAACTGCGTTGCAAGTCGGAGAGAATCGGCCAGATTTGTTGCTGGTTGTAGAGGATATTAAAGACGCTGCCAATCAGGTTGGCGACGATCGGTGAGATCGCCACCAGCAACAACCCTCGCCGCTGGAAGAGTCCCCAGTCACGACGGTTTGCTGGATCAGTCTCAGTTACTTTCGATGCGTCCGTGAAATTCAAGGCTTCCAGCCTTTCATGTGTCTGACAGCAAATTAGCTAAGTTAAATTGATTTGGCCACGGACAAGGCATGGATTGAACACGGCCATTGCAATGGCACTAGTGCCTAGTCAAACCGATAAATGAGGGTGCCCTGGCCACGGTAGTACTCTGCTGTGGCCATGCTTGTTCGACGATTCACCATGCCCACGCCGGAGTACCTGCGTGAGCATGGCACCCCAAAATAACGCTTTGACTAACGACTTGTTCGATGTTTTCAACTCTGCAAGGCAGGACTCCCATTCATCCGTGTTCAATCCGTGAATTTCCGTGGCTTGCTTACAGTTATCTCACTTCAACTCAGAATAGCAGAACTAACAAGCCGCGATGTATTCCAGCAATCGTGTCGAATCCGTCAGTTCATCGAGCAGTAAATCGGGCCGCGACTCGGCAAGTTCCGAGCGTGTCGCCCCACCGGTGGCTACCGCTACCGCATAGGCGTTGATCGCTCGAGCGCAGCGGACATCGGCAGGGGTGTCGCCGATCACAATTGTTGTTTCGTCTCCATTTGTCCCCTGCCCCCCCCTACTCGCCAAATAAGTGCGGGCGGCCAACTGGGCTGACTTGGCGATATCGCTCCGATCGGTCCAATCGTCGCCATAGCCTCCGAAATGGAATCGATCGCAGAGGCGATAGTGCGTGAGTTTCGCGTGGGCACCGGCAATGAGGTTTCCTGTTAATAATCCCAAGGCCACATGGGCCCGTTTATCCAATTCGTCTAACAGCGGCACGACACCCGGTAGAACTTCACCCGGACACTCGGGAAGTAGGCGGTGTAGCCGGGGTATAAAACTCTCCGCAAAAGAATTCCAATTATCAGAATTGGGGTCGATGCCGTGGACCTGCATCAATTCGGCGGCAATCGCGCGATCGCTGCGTCCGGCAAAAGAGACATTGCTCGCGATTTCGTCGACGCCAAATAACTCTCGAAAAGTTTCGGCAAAAGCCAGCCGTCCCGCCCCACCCGTGTCGATTAGCGTGCCATCGATATCAAATAGGATGGTGACCATGAGTTATCCGGGAGATCTGAGTGCGAGGGTAGTCTGTAACGGAGCGATGTCTTCCAGACTCCAACCAACGAACAATTCGGCGGTTGGCGATCGCCGTTACGGATTGTAGGTGAGCAACACTTTATTGGCGAGAGAGGACTCAATGATACTGGGGCAAGCCGAAAGATTGGCGGCCCCGATTGACTAAGAGCCAAGCCTCGGGTTCATGTTTGAGGAACTTAGTGAGTTGCGAAGTAGTAACACCAAACCGTACCGCCTGAGGGGGCAGCTCGAAATCAGTCGCTGCCAGGGTGTCGAGCACTTCCGCCAACAAGGCCGGAAAGTCGTCGTGGGAAGCACTCACCGCGATCCGGCTACCGGACACGCGGCTCTGCCATTCGGGGCTGGGACACTCCTCGGGGTCCGCCCGGAGCCCCAGGGCTAACTTCACGCGCAAGCGGAAAATCGCCAATTGATGATTGACGTGCTGGCTGCGACGCTCGCTCGCCTCGGCGCGAATGCCGGTGGGGAGATGCTCGATCACTACCGCGGTCTCCACCTTGTTGCGGTGTTGCCCACCCGGACCAGTTCGCCGCGTGCGGACAATCTTGCATTCCTTCAACAAGTCAGCGATCGGCATTCGAGCGGGATGAACCATCCCTGTATCTTAACCTCTGAACCAACACCGGCAGAGGAACTCATCCCGGTAATGTCCTAAATTGTTTAACCACGACGGCACGACGGCACAACGGACAATAAGAGAAAATGAACCGAGTACATTGACAACGCCAAGATTTGACATGGCACTAAAACAAGGACCCATTTTGAGCAGAAAACTGCAGGATTCCTGTCGATCACAGGGATCACTCGAAGGCTATACTGCCTTTTCGTTGTGTCGTTGTGTCGTCGTGGTTCAAATGTTCTGAAGTTAGGACACCGCCCTCGCCCCGATAAATATCAGTGCTGGATGGATCGACTTGATTTCGTGCGAAGGATGTCCAGTGCGCAATACACTAAAAAACCACAGCAAGCAAACAAGAGTGTCGGACTAAACATGGTGTGTCTCCATTCTCGGTAACAAATTCCCCGACAGAATCGGGTCAGGTAAATTGCCTCTCAGAACCCGATTGACCACACCAGTGCAATCTTGGTGCCAAGCAGGTCGGGACCGGTTCGGAACACGGTTTCGGGCTAATTTGCTTTCCTGATCGTTACAAAATTCCATTTCCAAGCCGAAACCGCGATCCGTGCGGTTTCTAGAAATTGAATCTTTTCCAACCAGGGCCCAATTTTTTCAGAATCGCGCAGAAGGCCGCAGGGCCGAGCAATTTTTCAAATTGTCATAGCGATAAAGCCGATCCTGGGCAAGCTCTGCGCGGGAATGACAGATAAAACTGAGCGGCCCTGCAGAAGGTCGCGGGAAGCCTGCGACTCATCCAATCTGTATGGAACTCTAGTTCCACCCGTCGCCACTGCGACCGCTCTTGCGTTTCTCGGCGCGAGTGAGTTTATCATCCATGGGACTGATTTGGTACTTGATTGCCAACCGCGTCAGGAGAGTCGCCTTATCTGTCCCCAGGGTTCTCATGGCAGCCGCTTTGTGGTTGTCCACCGTACTGACGGCTAAGTCGAGAATGTTCGCAATTTCCTCCACGATGCAGCCCAAACTCACCAGCCGCACAACTTCGAGTTGCCGCGGTGTCAAGGCGGCGATTTTGTCTTTCATATTCGTTGCCATCGCATTCCTCTTCTAGTTCAATTCCCCAACCAATAGATTTCGTTAAGCTCGTTCGATTCGAGCGATCACCAAGCAAAAAGTTCCCGAGGGGCCCGGTGCAACATGCCCCTCATTCGGATTTCCTTGAATCGTGAACAAGCAACCCAATAACTCTCAAGTATGCTGAGGAGGGGATTTCTGACCATAGTGGATGACCGCAAAATCTGGGGGCCAGCGAGCTTTTTTGCGAATTCACTAAATGGGATTTCAGAGGACTCTCCTCGTTTCGCAGAATAGGATAAATGCCTGAACGGTAAGGACTTGACAAGAAGGCACTAATGGAGAACCCCCTATCTGAATGTAGAAGCGAGAAACCATCAGGGGCGAATTCGCTCGCAAATACTATCCCCCGGGAGGGTGGCTAACCTGAGAAACTTCCTGAGCTTATTCAGAGTGTGCTCGTCACCAAAGTCTGGCAACTTCGGCTACCTAGAAACCCTAAGAACCGTAGCCGAACTCGCCAGAGTTTGGTCATTCCTAGGACACTCTACGCTAAAGCAACGTGAAGCGCTCTCTGCGGGTAAACTCACATGAAACAGGAATTTCGGCAGTGAAAGGCACGCGATTTGCTCTGCAGCATCTGAAGCAGGTGCCTTCATACCCCAATCCCCCATTGGCAAAAAACTCAATGAGATCGGCTTGCTTTCGGCTTCGACCTCAGAATAGGATGAAACGACAGGGAAGTCGGCGAGCGCGTCGGGCAGAATAATAGCAATCTGGCATCAAGGAGAATTGCAGATGATTCATTACACATGCGATTGTTGCAAGCAACCGATCGATTCCAAACGCGATTTGCGATATGTCGTGCGGATAGAAGTCTATGCGGCCTTAGATCCCACGGAAGCGGATGCCGACGATGATCGAGACAATCTGCAAGAGCTTCAAGATATTCTCGAGGCCCACGAAGGCAGCGAATACTCTTCCCTCGACGATCAAGTTTACCACAATGATCGATTTGATTTGTGCAGTGATTGTCGAACACGCTTTATCAAAAATCCTCTCGGTCGAGCCATGTCTCAGCAAGTTGGGTTCAGTCAAAACTAGGCCTGCGGGCTTGCACCTCTGCCCCACTTCTAATCTTCATTTGCTGAAGTGGTCGATTTAATGTCCCGCAAATTGCGTAAAGATCCACGGTATCAACTGCTCACGATCGTGGTCTTGCTTGTGTTTTGGGGACTCGGCAAATGGCTCGAGCCCTACTTACCTCGACAAGATCAACAAGCATCGAATCCGGCAGGACCTGGGGCCGTCGAGCCGGGAGTTTATGAAATTCTGCGGGTTGTCGATGGCGATACCATGCTTCTCAAGCGGAATCACCTCCGCGTCCGCTTGCAGGGAGTCGATACTCCGGAAACCGTCAAGGAGGACACCCCCGTCCAAGCTTGGGGTCCCGAAGCAACCGCCTTCACCAAGCGATTTGTCGCCGATGCTGGGGGACGTTTGAAACTGACTGTCGATGGAGAAGCCGTCGATCAATATGGCAGGCACCTGGTGTTCGCTTGGCACGACGGGAAGCTACTCAACGAGGAACTGGTTGCTGCCGGTCTCGCACGGGCGAAGTTGGCCTACGACTATGGCCAGTCGCTCAAGAACCGATTGCGCCGCGCGCAAGAAAAAGCCCAGGCCGAGAGGCTGGGTATCTGGAGCCGATAAAACCCCCAGCGACGCATATTGAAAGTCCCGGGCCAAAGTGTTGGTCCGGCTGGTGGGGTGGGTTTCTGGGAGTTGTGCGGGCTAATAAGTTCGGCCCACTGGAATTCCGCCCGGGGGTAGGTGTTGATTCAATGGCTGTGGGACGATTGTCGTTGGAATCGGCGAGGTGCTGGTTGCTGGCTGGCTCGGTGGCAGGACATATTGAGCTACGGGCCGATCTTCGTAAGACGAAGGAATCGCACCTCCGGGCGGTTCGATTCCAATGCTAGCGGGCGAGGCTAGCGTCGACCAGTCGTTGCTGCCCGGGGCCCCCATTGCCGAAACAGTCCCCGTTTGTGCCGTGCCCAGGTCGATCTGTTGGTAACCAGCTAACACGGGAATCTGCCACAACGCCGGATTCAAGCCCGGTTGGTTCACTTGCACCGTGCCGACGTCGATCGAAAGCGAAAGCTGGGCCACCGGCAATTGAATTTCAATTTCCTGCGGCAACGACACATTGGCCGTCGGATAATACTGGTGCGACCGGGCAACCGCACTGGCGAGCAAAGTGCCCCGAGCGTCGTAAATGTGCTGTTTGAGGATCCAAGCCCGGCGGGCATCAATTACCGTGTTCTTGGTCAATGTGCCGATCCGCGATTGGACGACCGACCGAATCTCGACCGTGCCGTCGTTGTGGTTAATCGGCCCCTCGTGGAAATCGGTCGGAATAAATTGCGCGAATCCCAAGGCATCCAGCAGCCAGCCCGGTTCGATTGGCATCACTTGTTGGGCCGCGGACTGAGCGAATTGGTCGTGCCGCGCAAAATACAGAGCTGGGGGTTCGTTGCGTTTGACCCAGAACCAAGAGAGCTCATCGTTGCTCCCTAGATCGACTTCAGGCCCGGTGATCGCGGTGGATGCCTGCAAGCGCAAACGGCCAGGCCGTTCCGCGGCAATGTTCCCACGAAGCAAGGGAAGCGATGTCGCACCGGGAACCGTAATCGAGGCATTGCTGGTCTGATAGTTTTGGATGCGGGTGGCATTTTGATTGACAGCAGCAATGATTTGTTCGAGCGTCGCCCCGGGGAAGATAACTTCTGGGGCGGGGGGACCAACCGCAGCAAACGGGTTCCGCAGCGACCGCGAACATGTTGCACCCGAGCAGCAGAAAAGCACAAGCAATACCGATGCAAGTCTGCCGGATTCGAGGAAGTCTCGTGGAATTCGTCGTGCAGCGGCTGGTTGTTTCAACTCTTTCATGATTGAGGGCCCTCTGCGGGCGGGATTTGCAGATCAGCGTTGCCGTAGAGCAAATCGAACATCTGCTGCTGCAATTTCAAGGCCCTGTCGGCCGAAGGTTCGGCAACCACCAGATCGTAATCTTTGTCGCGACGACCACAGTGCAAGATGAGCACCTCGCGTCCTTGATCGTCATATTTATGGTCATCGCGGCGCAGGGTCCTGCGACGCACGAGTAGCAATCCGAGCAAATAACGGAACTCAAATTCCGCGGGTCGATTTTCTAGAGACTCGAACAGGTTGAGCATCACGTCGGTCGGAGCCAAT
>CALMBE010000265.1 GCA_937860165.1 uncultured Planctomycetaceae bacterium | reverse complement strand
TGCCCACACCGGAGTACCAGCGTGGGCATGGCACCCCAAAATAACGCTTTGTCAAAATACTAGACACGGTTCGACACAGATTCGATGCACGAAACCTACACGGTCGGGTCTCATTCTGTGCTGCCTAATCCCGCAGTACCAATACCGGGCAATGGGCCAAACGCACCACGCGCTCCGCGACCGAGCCGATCATAATTCTGGCCAAACCGGTGCGGCCATGCGAGGGGAGCATGATCAGTTCGGCTTGGTCTTCCTTTGCGACGCGGGCAATTTCTTCGGCGGGGGAACCAAACGCGATGTGGAAATGAACCCCGGCGTATTTCGGGTCGGAGTATTTCTTTTGGAGCATTTCGAGTAAATGTCCCTCGCGTGCTTCATCGTTGACCGTGTTCCAGCTGATGACCGGGTCCGCTTCGGCAAAATGCGTGATCGGCGGAGCCACGTGCAAGACGGTGAGTTGTCCAGGCTTGTCGACTAGCGAGATCGCTTCGTCGACGGCGCGCGAAGCCTGATCAGAAAAATCCGTGGGAACTAACATTCGTTTGGGATGTAGCGATACCATGGCTCGCTCCTTTCTTACTTGGCGTGACTCTTCGATTTACTCTTCGACGACGGCAATCAGCGTGGCAACGAGATCCAAGCTCGTCAGTATTCCGATCGGCCGAGCCTGTCCGTCGATGACAACCAATCGATGGATATGTTCACAGCACATGCACCGTGCCGCTTGTAAGAGAGAGGTGTCTTTGCCGATCGTCTGGACTGCCGGCGTCATGTGTCGGCGGACCAAGTCGTGTCGGACTTCGTCGATGCGGTAGAGTCCGTAGGGGTGCGTTGCCGACAGCACATGGCCGACATTGTTTCCATCCAGTTCTTCGGCCTTGCAGTGGATAAAGTCAGTGCCACTTAAGACCCCCACGCACTCTCCATGTTCGTCGACCACCGGGGCACCCGTGATGCGGTGTTCGCATAACAGGTCGGCTGCTTCAGACATCGTGCTATTGGCAGTTAGAGTGACCACATGCGGCGTCATCGCATCGGATACCCGCAAGCTATTTAATCGTTCAAACGAAGCGATCATGGTTGAGCCTCCTCATGGAAAAGTCGATTCCCGTCTGCTCACGCTGCTCAGGCCGCGCGAGGAGACGACATCGACCCGGTTCTCGATGCGGTCGACGCTTGGAATTCCTCGCAAGGCTGTTTGGAGGACTTGCTTGAGGTGGAACGAAGGGAGCTGCCCTTTCAGTATCAGCGTTCCAGCTTCATAGTCGAGTTCTAAGGTCCCGAGGTGGCCGTGTAGAACCCGATGGTTGTCCAACATGTCTGCCACCCACCGCAACACCTCGGCGGGAAACATCGCGGAAACGTATCGGGTGCTGATTGTAATCTCCTTGCGCGGCGAATTCCTGGCAATCATGAGTCTCTCCCTCTCTGGTTAGATTTTGGATTACGAACCGTCCGTAGCAGAATGGAGTGCAATTTGCGGACCAGTTGGTTCGGTGAAAATCAACGTGGCTTTCCGGCGGAATCCGGGGGGCCCCCGGGGACAAATGGGCAATTTCGCACACTATTTACGCACCTGGCACAGTTGGAGTTCGCCCCGAGAAATGCTAGAAATGATGTAACACACACGGGAGTATCCGAATGCCGTTGCCAAATCCCACCGATTTGTCGCCTTTTGAAAAATTTCTGGACCTGCAGGCTTACCTCGATTGGGGGGATCAGGACCTGCGCAGGATCGCGGCGGTTCGGGATCGGATTCTAGAAAAGTCGCCAAAGCTCATCGACGATTTTTACGACGAGATTCTCATTCACGCGCACACGGCACAGGTGATCGCGATCGGAGAGCATTCTATTTCACGACTGAAAGCCACGTTGCGGCAGTGGTTACATCAGCTTCTCCACGGTCCCTACGACAGCGACTTTGTGACCATCCGCATGAAGATCGGGCAGCGGCACGTTGCCATCGGGCTAGACCAAACTTACGCCAATGCGGCCCTGGCTCGCATGCGAAATGGGTTGGTAAGTCTGTTGAATGAAATTTGGGATGGTGACTATGCGGAGCTCCAGGCCACAATTATTTCGCTCAATAAACTGCTCGACCTCGATTTGGCGATCATCGGCGATGCCTATCAAACAGACTTCGTCGCCAAGCAGCAACGGCTCAGCAAGGAAAATCAACAATTGCGCGTCGCACTCGAACGCGAGCAGCGGACCACGCACATCATCGGTTCCAGCCAACCGATGATGGATGTCTATCGACTGATCGAACTCACGGCTGCCACCGACAAGCCCATTCTGATTCAGGGCGAAAGTGGCACCGGAAAGGAATTAGTCGCCAAGGCCCTGCATCGGGCCAGCCGATTTGCTGACAAGCCCTTGGTGGTGATCAACTGTGCCGCTTTGCCGGAAAGCTTGTTGGAGAGCGAACTGTTTGGCCACGAAAAAGGGGCCTTCACCGGTGCGATCAGCAGCAAGCCGGGCCTGTTTGAAGTTGCCGACGGCGGCACATTATTTATTGACGAAATCGGCGAACTGGCCGGCAGTCTCCAGGCCAAGTTGTTGCGAGTGCTCGAAGATGGCTCGCTACGGCGCGTGGGCTCGGTCAAGGAGCGGCGCGTGAATGTACGTCTCCTGGCGGCCACGAACCGCGATCTGGCGGAAGAAATTGCCAAGGGGCGGTTCCGCGAGGATTTGTATTATCGGATCAATGTTCTCACGATCATGTTGCCACCCTTGCGCGAGCGCCGCGCGGATATCCCGATGCTGGCGAAACACTTTGCCGGACGCGAATGGCATTGGGACAAGAGCTTCATGGATGTCTTGGAGAACTACAGTTGGCCCGGCAATGTCCGGCAACTTCGCAATGCCATCGAGCGGAGCAAAATCTTGGCAGAGGAGTACACCCTGCTGGCCGAGAACCTTCCCCCCGAAGTTCACCGCGCGGGAATAGCCGCCGCGGCACAGGTTCCCGGTCCCGAAGCCGACCTCCACGCGATCAATCGCTACCACATTGCCGATACCTTTCGTCGCTACGGCGGCAACAAGGCCCGGACTGCGCGGGCGCTGGGGATCAGCCGGCGGACGCTGTATCGCCTCTTGGAAAAATTTGCGATCGGAGCGGGGGAGGAGGAAGTTCGTGGGTAGAGGCTAGAGGTTAGTGGTTGGAGGCTAGGGAAGGGCGGAGGGCGAAAAGGGGGAAGGTGGATGAAGAAGACGCACCTTCGGATTTCGGCGAGCTTTCAGATTTCCCTGTCCCCTGTCCCCCACATCCTCCCCCCTCTGTCCCGTGCTAGGGAGCGCACTTGTGCATCCCCAAAACGCGCGCACGGTCCAGAACATGCTTGTTTTCAAGGGGTTTTATTGGTTGGCACCCCATTTGCGGCTTTGCCGCGTATCGGTGCGCTTCTAACGCAACTCCTGGGGGGTTCAACATGTCGACGGTACATACTTGGCTCGGTTCGTCGAATCTGGTGAAGCAACAACACGCGATGCTGCACTCGCTCTTGGAAGCTATCTCGAGTCGACTCGAATCACGCGAAAAGGCGAATCGGAGTTTGGTGTCGCTCTTGAATTCCTTGGCCGCACACCTGCAAACGCACTTCGAGTTTGAAGAATCGGACGACTTTTTCGCCAACCTCCACCGCCGCGCCCCTCGGCTCACGTCGCAAGTAAGCCAGTTGCAGGCCGAGCATCGAGAGATGCTCGAGGAAGTGGACCTGCTGATCGAATTGGCCCGCATCGCCTTCGTCGCCGAGCGCGCGCCCCGCGAGCTCGCCAACCGCTACCAAGCCTTCCGCGCGAAATTTCGCGAGCACGAAGCCACGGAAAGTCGGCTCCTGGAGGAAGCGAACCGCGGTGGGGTGGGGGAGTGAAATTTTCGCCAGGGGCGCAAAAAAAGACCGCCCTGGCGGAGCCATTGCGGTCGGTCGCTCCGTGGAGCGTAGCCTGCGAATTTTTCTTCTTGTTACGAAAAGAATCGCGGGCCAGGATTGGTTACACTGCCTCGATTTTATGCTATCTGTACTCGATGTCAAGCGTTCAGAAACGCATTCACGTCGATTTCTGCTTCACGCAGAATTGCTCTCAATGTGCCTTCGGGCAGCGGTTTGGCATGATTGGGAATCGTCACCTTGCGGCCTGATTCTGGTTGCCGCCAGATTTCGTGGCTGCCAGCCGCCTGCCGGTCAAAGACAAAGCCGAAAGTTTTCAGCTTGCGGGTAACGTCCCTGTACTTGAATCCGCTGAGGCGTCCCATGCACTCAATCCTACGGGAATCGTGAGATGAATCGGTTTGTGAATCGGGGCATCTTTAAGAGCAGGGGGTAAAGGATCACCATGTTCCACACAGGACTCAGCAATCTTACGTGCCACATCACGAGCGATTTCGGTTATTTCGACAAGGCTACGTCCTTCAACCACCAATCCTGGAACGTCCGGACTCGTGGCGACATAGCCCCCCTCTTCCAAAGGTTCGATATTGAGGCGAATCGCGGCTTCTGACACGTACTTGGTCTCCGTGGCTGTTCAGTGGATCGCTCCGTGGAGCATCTTGACAATTTTCCCAAACAAAAAAACCGCAGGCCGTTTGTGCGGGCTACGGTGGTCGCCCTTAGGCGGTGCCTGCGTTTTTTACTTGTTGCGTAAAAGCGCAGACTGGGATTGGTTACACTACCTCAAATTGTTGCTACAATTGGTGGCTTGTCAATCGTACTTCTTGTAATCTTCCTTTCGGGGATTCGACTGATGGGCAAAGTTGTTCTTGGCCTGGATATTGGCTCAAATTCCGTTGGGTCAGCATGGATTGACCATGAAACCGGCAAAATCACTGTTGGTGTAAGCGTATTCCCCGCTGGAGTCGATGAGTCCGACGAAAAGAGAGGCGACCCGAAGAACGTTAAACGCAGGGGGGCGCGGCGTACTCGTATTACACTCGCGCGAAGAGCATTTCGGAAGCGTGCGCTCCGATTGAGACTCATGGAAGTGGGCTTATTACCACTGAACGAATCGGACTTTAAGGCAATACTCGAGAGTACCGATCCCTGGGAGTTGAGAAATAAAGGGTTAACGGCGGCATTGTCGCCATACGAGTTCGGTCGAGTGCTACTGCACTTAGCCCAGCGTCGCGGGGCAGTTGGATTCGATGCAGATATCGGTGATGAAGGCAAAGTCAAGAAGGCGATCATCGATCT
>CALMBE010000264.1 GCA_937860165.1 uncultured Planctomycetaceae bacterium | reverse complement strand
GCCGTTTTAGCTCCTTCTTTGGCAAGTCCCCATTTCGTAAGTCCCTGTTTGGTAAATCAAAGTCGCTGGATCGCATTCTCGATCACAAGCGGACCCTGGGGAGACGACTGCATGTCGAGTCGCTGGAAGACCGGCGGATGCTAGCAGTGCTGATCGGGTCAAGCGACGACCTGGAAGGCGTCAATGGTGCGCTTCCTCCGGGAGGCCAAAATCTCGGTTCCGAACCCACTGTGTCGATTCAGCAATTTGGTATGGGCTTCGGCGACCCTCGCGATGTGTTCGTCTATCGCGCTCATAGTACTGGCAAGCTGTACGTGACTGGTGACTTCAATTTCAATGTACAGGACTCCACCCAAACCTCGCTCAGTGGCGGGCTCACAAACTCGGTAGTAATTCCCGTCGTGGGTGGGGAACAGTATTGGATCGTGCTTACCAATCCCGATCCTGGTAACGACGCCTTTAGCGTAAATTACGATCTCGAAATCGAAAACTTCGCGGCCCCGATTCCCGCGAGCGTAAGCTTGTCTCCCAGTTCCGATACGGGCATTTCCAATAGCGATAGAATCACATCCGACAACACCCCCACATTTTTCATCCAAGACGACCTCGGAACCTTTCTCGTTCCTCCTCCAACTGCCGCGAATTTCGGCACGATCGATTCCAACGGTGCGATCGGGTACGACGTCGAGTTAGTGGCCACAAATCTCTCCACGGGCGCGGAGGTCGGCGGCAATGCGGCAAGGTTAGGCACAAGTTCTACATGGACCGTCACCTTGGGAGTTTTACCCGACGGCGAATATCTGGTATCCGCTCGGACCCATGTCATCGACGGAGTGACCGCCGGAGGAGGTGGTCCAAACATGGGAAATTCGCTGCTCTCGGTGCCGATTTTTGTCACGATCACCACGGGTGCCCCAGCGGCACCGGCGGCTCCAAATTTGCTCGCCGCTAGCGATACGGGAATGTTCAACAATGACAATGTCACGAACAAAATGCAGCCCGCCTTCTCGGGGGTTGCACCGTCGGGCACTAACCGTGTCTTTGTGTTCGCTCGGCAGGTTATCAATAACGTCCCGGGGCCGGCCGAACTGGTCGGTTCCACGAGTGACTTCATTCTCGTCCAAGCTGGTGAATTTTTTCTGAATACTTGGGAAGTAACTGTCGAACCTCTGGCCGATGCCGTGTACGACTTCTTCGCTGTCTATGAAACCGTGACAGGGGACCTCTCGCCCAATGGCGCGACTTTACGAGTCCAGATCGACACCAACGCCCCCAACACCCCGCTCTTGGACCTCCGCGACGACACCGGCCACAGCCTGAGCGACGAAATCACCAGCGACAATACGCCCGATGTGTCGATGACCACGACCGACTCGGCCACGCTCGCACAGTTATTTACCGACAATCTCAAGTTCCGCATCTACGATCGTTTCGAGGCCAGTGCTGAGGTCTTGATCTACAATTCCGCGACCGATGCGGCAGCCGATATCATTTCCAGTGCCCTCGGCTTTGAGGCGATGTTTACTAGTGCTACGCAATTGACCCGAACTCTGGGTCCCCTAGCCGATGGTGTCCACAATCTCAAGCTCGAAGTCGAAGACCGGGCCGGCAA
>CALMBE010000263.1 GCA_937860165.1 uncultured Planctomycetaceae bacterium | reverse complement strand
TTGAACAGGGAGTGATGCGTTTGGTGGTGGCAAACAGGGCAGTCGCCGAAATGAAAAGCCCGAAATTCCTCTTGATTATCAGTGTTCAATCCGTGTTTTGTCCGTGGCTAAATTCATTCGACAAAGCGCTGTATTGTGAATCAAGTCCTTCTCCCGGCGAGCGGGGCACGTAAGTGCCCTGCAACTACAGTGGGCTAACGCCCACCGCTCGCCTATTCGGAACACCCGATCATTAGAGGCTCTAAGATTCTGGGTTCCCGCCCGGGGTGAGTTTGTGGTACAGGAAGGGTGAATCGCTAAACCGCAAGCGGCGGGATTAAATCTTGCGGATTGTGTCGCCGGTGCGGAGGGTTCCGGATTGGATCACCCGGGCGTTGATTCCGCGCAAGTGGAGCCGTTTCCCTTCGGGGGAGTTTACGAAGCGCGGGGCGTCGGGGCCGTAGCGCTGGGCGAATTTCTTGCAACCCGTGTGCGGTTCGGCGGTCACTTCAAGCACGGCCGTGCCGATGGCAATTCTCGATCCCGGTGGCAAGTTTTCGTCGCTCAGGTCGAGATCGACATAGAGTTGATCTCCTGCCAATTGCCACCGCTCGCGCTCCCGGGCCAAGAGTGAAATCACGCGGCTGTTCATGATGTTGATCTGAGAATCGGGATTGGCCGGGGCGGTGGGATCGTGGAAGTCGCCCCGTGTGAGCCAATTATCGCCGATCAATCCGCGCGTGACATCGACTTCGGCTTCGAAGAGCATTTGGCGTTGGTCGACATCGGGTCGGCAGACGATCATTTCGAGTGTGCCGTTGTCGCGGGGAGATTGGCGGATCGTGTCCAGTTGGGCGTTCATGGAATCGAGGGTCAGGTGCATCGCAAGGGTTCCCTAGTGGTTCATTGATTGGACACGGGCCGCATCGTGGAGGTTCAACGCTTGAAGGATTTCCCCATGAGCCGACGCAGCATGGCGATTTGCCCGGCGTGGACCATTTCGTGCAGTGGGCTGTATTCGATCCCTCCGAGCACGGTGGTAAAAGCGGGGTGAGGTTTTTCGAGCGGCACGTCGAGGTCCTGGTCGGTCTTGGCGGCGAGTTCTCGGAACACGTGCGCCTGGACCGCGGAGAAGATTTCCAAGATTTGCGCGACCGGAGGATTGTGCTCGGCCCCGGCGACCGGAGTGGAACCGATTTTGAAGCTATCCCAAATCGCCTGCGGAAGAAGTGTCTCGTCGGCCGCCGTGCGACCCCGCATGCGAAACAGGCACAGTCCGTACTGGGAACTGGCAATGTGGCCAACTTGCCAGGCGATGTGCGTGACGAATCCGGGCGGGGTCCAGAACCACTCGTCGGGAGTTAAGCCTTCGAGGAATTGTTGCACAAAGCCACGGGCGAATTGGATGCGGCTTTCAGCAATTTGCAGGCGTTCACGGGACATGGGGCGATCCTGGGGAAAATGTGAAATGTATGATGTGTGATTGATGATGTAAGACGTAGGCCTCTATGAAGACTCGTTGCTTGTCAATGGAATTTATCGGAGGATCCCTT
>CALMBE010000262.1 GCA_937860165.1 uncultured Planctomycetaceae bacterium | reverse complement strand
TCAGGCGACCTGACCCCCGGCTAAAGGCTTTCATCCCTCCGGGATTTAATCGCTCCTTCGGAGCACACACGGTTTTTTGAATCTGCTACCCATTAAGATTCCTGATGAACCGTTTTTCTAGTACAATTCAACAACCAATTCACCTGCTTGGAAAAAGGCCTTCGTTATGACCGTCGAGCAACTCCGCAACGCATACAATGCCCAGCCGTTTCGGCCGTTTGTCATCCACTTAGCCGATGGCAGACAAGTTCCAGTTGTCTCACGCGAATTTATCATGTCGGTGCCCAGTGGGCGAACGGTCGTTGTTTGTCAACCAGACGATACGCTGAATATTATCGACTTACTTCTGGTCACAGACTTGGAACTAAGGCCCGCGACCAATGGCACACGAAAACGCCGCAAAGCCTAGCAAGGCTTTCGTGCGTCACCGACCGCACCCAAGCCGCCGTCTGGGCGGTGAGAATGCGGCTGGTGTAAGCAGTCTTGCCCCCCCTTTTCACTGCTAAGGTACTGCTTTCGTCCTTGCCGTCCCGTGCCGCTCGCGGATAATGGGCCGCATGAGCACTTTTGAGTTTCCTGACCTGCCGTCGCAATTCCGCCAACTCCTCGGGCAATGCCGGGATTTGTATGTCTCAAGCGGTGAGTTATGCATCCGCGAATTCCCCGATCTTGTGCCCAAGACCGGCAGTGGGATGGTGCCATTGATGGACGACCTCCATCGGGCCCTGGCCGTCAAAATTTTTGTCACCGTGTGCGAGGCGGATCGGCGGTGGAGCAAGAATGAAAAATTCTTGGCGGAAGTTTTGCTCTTTCACCTCTGGGGACAGTGGCTCAAGGACGAAGAACTTCAAGCGGCGATCCAGGAGATGTCGACCAAGGCAACCTCGCTGAAGTGGTACGCGGTGATCCGACCTTTCGATCAAATCGTCCCTCTCCGCGATCGTGTGGGGGAATTGGAAACGATAGTGATGCGACTGGCCAATGTCGTCGCTCGGGCCGATGGTCCGATCAAACCCAAGGAAGCCGCCCATGTGAAGAAGATCCAGGATGAGCTTCATCTGCATTTGAGGCCGATCCCGATCGACGAGCCGACACACCACGAAGGGGAAGACACCGCCCGCATCGAAGCCGTCGAAAAAATCCTCCGCGATGTGTCGAGCTTACCAGAGATCACCCATTCTGGCCCGACGGCACAGGCCCAAGCTAAACGAGCCGACAAACTTCCCACGGATACCAAGATTCAAACCGCAGAGGCGATTGCCGGGAAGAAGGAACCCCAAAAGACCCCGGCAGAACAACTCGAAGAAGCCCTGGCGGAATTGGATCGCTTGGTCGGCTTGGGCAACATCAAGCAGGAAGTCCGCACGTTGGCCAATTTTCTCAAAGTGCAAAAGCAGCGCGAGGAGGCCGGGCTTCCCACGACCAATTTGAGTTTGCACATGGTCTTCGGAGGCAACCCCGGTACGGGGAAGACGACCGTTGCCCGCATCATCGGCAAGATTTTCGGGGCCATGGGAGTGCTCAAGAAAGGGCACTTAGTGGAAACGGACCGCTCGGGCTTGGTCGCCGAATATGCCGGGCAAACCGGGCCCAAGACCAACAAGAAAATCGACGAAGCGCTCGACGGTGTGCTGTTCATCGACGAAGCCTACACCCTGATCTCCTTTGAATCGGAAGATGCCTTCGGGCACGAAGCGGTGCAGACACTCCTCAAGCGGATGGAAGACGACCGCGAACGCTTGGTCGTGATCCTGGCGGGTTATCCCCGCGAGATGGAGCGGCTCTTGCACTCGAATCCGGGTTTATCGTCGCGATTCAGTCGCAACTTGGAGTTCGTCGATTACACGTCGCTGGAACTGGCCCAGATTTTCGGGCTCATGTGCCAAAAGAACCAGTACACACTCACGTCGCTCACACGCGCAAAAATCATGCTCGGGCTCGATTACTTGCACATCCAGCGGGACCGGTTTTTCGGCAACGGACGCACAGTTCGCAACATTTTCGAACAGGCTATCCGGCAAATGGCGAACCGGATCGCGGACATCGCCGAACTGTCGGTCGAGCAGCTCACGGTGCTGGAACCGCAGGACATCGAATTCAAGGACGTCCCCGTGGAGATATTTGTAGACCTCGTGGAAGAAGGTCCGCTCCGCTTTCACATCGTCTGCGTCAAGTGTTCCCACGGCAAAGATGTTCCCATCAAATTCCTGGGCCAACAGGTCCGGTGTCCCAAGTGCGAACACAACTTCACCGCCGAGTGGGGCACCCCGGTTGTCCCGGAGAAGCCGACTGCGACAGAATCAACGCCGCAATCGCCCGCGACTTAGGGCCTCGTAGACGCTCATTTCGCTGCCAACTTCCGTCTCTGCCGGAGCGACTTGACCAGCGGGGTTGGCCGTTCCAGGCGTTTTGGGACCGACGGAAGCCCAGGGGCTCGACGAATTTGGATTCTCAACCGAGGCCGGATCTTGGCCACGCACGACTGCTGCCGAGGCCAGGGAGGTCGCGGGAGTTGGTCGTGCGTTGCTTGCCAATTGAATCTCGGGACGACCTTGCCGTACCCAATCGAGCCAGGTGTTTTGCAGGGTCAACAGGTCACGATATTCGTAGTGTTTCTGCATAGCGGCTTGCCAATTGCTATGTTCCAGCCCGTCGGCCAGAAAATCCAGGAACGCCGCTTTACCCCGCTGCGAAATCAAATAATGGGCCAAGGAATGTCCTTGGGCGTACAGGGGCAAGACATCTTCTGGATACTCGGTCATGGCAAACATGCGATCAAACGCGATGCCGCGGTGCGTTTGCAGGAATTCGATCAGCATTCTTTCTTGCTTGTCGATTTCGCTCTTGTGTTCGACCGTGGTACAAGCTCCCTCGTCGGCCCAGCGTGGCAAAGGCTGACGAAAGTGACTAGCAAAAATCGTGTGCGTGATTTCGTGCGGAATAACCGAATCGAGGATCCGCTCCCGCGAGCCTTGGATGTTCATCCGCCAGCCGAAGACCTCGCCACCATCGAAGACAAAACTGGTCGCGCCACCCGCACCAAGATTTGGGGCCACTTGGGCCATGATCGGACAGGGACGGGACCACCGCGGAAGTTCCTGACCGAGCCACTCGAGGGCCAATTCTCGGCGGCACCGCTCGGCAGTGTCGCCGATTTCCTTCGCCAACTGGGGGGTTGGCGCGGCGACCGTGAAATTCGCGGTGCGATAACCGGCCGCGCCCTGGGCGACGCTCGAACAGAGCAGCAACAAGGCGATTGGCAACATGCGCACGACAGCGCGAGAAAAATGAGCATCCATGCTCTCACCTATGCGTTAGGGGGACAATCCCTGTCCTAGTGCAGAATTTTTCTATGACGATCGATCACATCGAGCAGGGCGGGGGAGAACTGCGCGACACGTCGAATTGGCCATCTGCGACGGCACTCTGAAACTGGATCAAGGGCTACGAACACTACGGGAACCATCGCGGAAAATCCATTTCCGCTGTGGTTGGCTGACATTAGCAATTAGGTAGTAAAATCACCTAGAGCGAATCGGAAGAAAAAATGAAATTGCTAGCATTGACCGCAGGCCCGGAAGGGACGCAAGAATAGAACGCACGGCCCGGGGGGCCATGCTACGAATTAGGAGAAAGTAGGCCGGAACAAGGTACCCCGCAGTTCCGGAAATTCTGTGGCTGGCCTCTGTGAGGCCGGTCTTTTCCCCGCTGCCTCCGGGGTCACAGACCCCAGCCACAGAGGTCGTATGCCGGAACTTCGGAATACCTTGTTCTGGCCTACGACCCTGCTCGGAATGACACTTCAGAGCAGCCTCAATCGACTTGCAGTTCCCCTGGCGCACGGCCCAGGGGGCCATGCTACGGTTATGGCATGGGTTTAGACGCTCTGCGCAGTCTTAATCCTGTCCAGCAAACGTCCCGGGGAGCCCATCGCGTTGTAGCCTCCGTCGAGATGCAAAATTTCAGAAGTGATTCCACTGGCCATCTCCGAAAGGAGAAACGCCCCGCAGTTTCCAGCTTCTTCATGCGTGATATTCCGCCCCAAGGGTGCCATCGCTTCATAAAGCCCTAACATTTCGTCGACCCCGGCACCACGGCCCGAAATCGTTTGCAGGGGCCCCGCGCTCAAGGCATTTACCCGGATCCCACGGGGACCCAAGTCATAAGCCAAATACTTCACGACCGAGTCGAGTGCGGCCTTGCAGATTCCCATGACGTTATAGCCCGGTACGGTCTTTTCGCCGCCATAATAAGTGAGCGTCAAAATACTCGCCCCATCGCTAAGCACGCTTTGCGCGGCGTTTGCCAGGGCGATCAAACTGAAGGCGCTGATTTCCATCGCCAGCTTAAAGCCCGCGCGACTCGTGGCAATCGTGTCCCCTTTGAGATCATCCGGCAGTGCGAATGCAATCGAGTGGAGGAGAAAATCGATTTTCCCGAATTCCGAGCCGCATCTCTCGAGCAGGGCCCCCACATGTTCGTCGTTTGTCACGTCCATCGGCTGGAGAAACTTCACCTGGGAAATGCCCTCGGTTAGCTTTTGAACTCGCCCGAGATTCTTTTGCCGGGCATCGTCGGCCTTATCGGGCATGTAGGAAAAGCCGCATTCCCCGCCCTCGTTCATGATTTTTTCAGCGATCGCCCACGCAATCGATTGCTTGTTGAATACCCCGGTGATTAGTCCCTTTTTGCCCGCGAAAAGGCCCATGTCTGGCTCCTGAACTTGCCTGAATTCCTAGCTACCGGCCACTGCGGTCGAGTAGCCAAGAAATTACCGCACCGGCAAGATACCACCCCAACACTCAGTCTCGACAGGGGCCAATTTCTTCCGTCGAATCGTTCGAAAGCAACTTTGTGCAAGACATGGCCAAAAATAAGCGAATATCGTGGTATTATTAGAATGCGACACAACAACTTGTCAATAATTGGACACATGCCTACAATAAATTCAACATATCGACGACACCCAATCGCAATTTCTGCTTTATTTTTCAATGATCACACTAAAAAGTATCGAAATGGCCTCAGAAACTGCTGTCAATAAGGAAACACTATTTTCGCTTCTGGAGCAGGCCAGTCTCCATGAAGTGCCCGTAAAGTATTTGGCTGCAGTCCTGCCAGATCTTCTCAAAGCAATCCGTGCCGAGGGACTGAAGGTGATACACCTAATTCCCCCCGAGTGGAATGTGCTTTCTACTTGTGGATCAGTTCCCAAAATCTTGCCACTGGAGCTCGCTGCGGAAGCCCTCGACAAACTCTCCCCAGTGCGTGATACCAACTGCACGGCCCTAGCACTCGACCATCGCAGCGTCGTGCTTGTCTATGGTCCGATTAGCGATGAAGCGATCAAGTCACTCGGGGTCGCGCTGGCAGCCGGGCTCCATGTCGTCCAGCAACAGCAGCAAAAAGTTCGCCGGATTCGCAGACTCGAAAAGATCCTGGCGATTACCCACACTTGGGGCCAATCCGATTGCATGGAGTCGCTCTTGGAAGCGATGGCTCAAGCCGCTACCGAATTGATATCTGCTGACCGCGCTAGTATTTTCCTCTGGGATCGGGGCAACAAGGTACTCGTCGGTCGCCCCGCGCTGGGGATCAAAAGCGGAGGGGAACTCCGTGTCCCAGAAAATGCGGGGATTGTCGGGCAGGTGATCCAAAGCTGCGAACCGCGACGTGTGGGGGGAGGTGTCAACGACGATCAAATTGCCCGCGCGTTCGACAAAGAAACGGGCTATCACACGCGAACCCTGCTCTGTGTTCCGCTAATTTCCCCCACAGGCCAGTGCTTGGGTGCCTTTGAGGTCTTGAATAAGAAAGAAGGTTTGTTCACTGACGAAGATGAGCAAGGCCTCATCGAACTCGCGGCCCACGCCACGGTCGCGCTCGAGAACACCCAGCAGTGGGAGGAATTGCTCACCAAACATCAGCGCTTGGTGGAAGAGGCCGCGGGGGGGCTCCAGTTAATCGGCGAGAGCGCCGTGATCGGTGCCGTGCGGTCAACCATCCGCCGGATTGCCGACACCGACCTCGCGATTCTGATCCTCGGCGAGAACGGCACCGGCAAGGAGGTCGTGGCGCGCGCGCTGCACTTCGCCTCGGCCGTGAGCGAGGGCCCCTTCGTGCCCGTGAACTGCGCTGCGATCCCCTCCGAGCTGATCGAGTCCGAGCTCTTCGGGCACGAGAAGGGCAGCTTCACCGGCGCCCACGAGCGCCGCATCGGACACTTCGAGGCCGCCGGCGGCGGCACGCTGTTCCTGGACGAGATCGGCGACATGCCGGCGGACCTGCAGACGCGGCTGCTGCGCGTGCTGTCGGAAAACAGCTTCTACCGCGTCGGCGGGCACCAGCAGATCAAGGCGAACGTGCGCATCATCGCCGCTACTCACCAGAACCTCGAGGACCGCGTGCGCGAGGGCAGCTTCCGCGAGGACCTCTACCACCGCCTCAACGTCATCCGCATCCGCCTGCCGTCGCTGAGGGAGCGGCGCGAGGACGTGCCGCTCCTCGCCAGGCACTTCCTTGCGCGCAGCGCGGGGCAGCTCGGCGTGGAATCGAAGCGCTTGTCGGACGATGCGATCGAGCACCTGTCCCGGTTGGAGTTTCCCGGCAACGTGCGCCAGCTCGAGAACCTCTGCCACTGGCTCACGGTGATGGCGCCGGGGCAGGTGGTCGAGCTGGGCGACCTGCCGGCGGAATTCCGCGAACCGGGCGCGGCGCCGGCGGCCGACTGGGTGGC